>JBQGEO010000501.1:0-5188 GCA_052039655.1 Pararcticibacter sp. | reverse complement strand
ATAACAGGTACTACCCTTCTGCGAACAAGCTGATTAAGAAAATGATCAATGCCCACCAGGATGGGTACAAAGGAGAAGCATTTATGTTCCCTTTTTCGAAAATGCATTTGTGGTCGAAATTTGAGAACGGCAAGTCGGTTGGCGGCATGATCGACCAGATCCGCCAGTTCCTGATCCTGGCTGTTTGTATCATGCTGATCGCCTGTATTAACTTCATGAACCTTTCCACAGCAAGGTCGGAAGAAAGGGCAAGGGAGGTAGGGATCCGCAAGGCCATAGGATCTTCCAGAAAATCGCTTATCTCCCAGTTTATCAACGAGTCTTTGATCCTGTCGGCTTTTGCTATGATAGCAGCAATCGTTCTCCTGGCGCTATGCCTCCCCTTCTTCAACCGCTTACTCGGAATCCAGTTGTCAACTCCCTGGTCTGAGTGGTATTTCTGGCTTTTCCTTGCGGGCATAACCATTTTAACAGGGATCATTTCAGGGAGTTACCCGGCGTTTTACCTGTCTTCCTTCCGCCCGGTGAAGGTGCTGAAGGGCAGTATAAAAGGCGGGAAAGGCGCTCTTTCAGTACGAAAGATTTTAGTGATCATCCAGTTTGGTTTCGCAGTTTTTCTGATCACGGCGATCTTATGCATCTACAAACAGATCAGTTTTATCAAAGATCTGCCCACCGGCTTTGAGAAAGGGAATCTTGTGGAAGTCCCGGTAGAGGGCAATCTCGGCAAGAACCTGAATATCTTCATTGAAGAGGCAATGAAATCGGGTACCATTATTTCGGGAACAGGCCTTTCACAGAGTATCAACCAGGCGGGAAATAACACCTGGGGTTTTGATTGGCCGGGAAAGCTCCCGGGACAACAAATTCTTATTGATGTTCTTCGTGCCGGCGATAACTTTTCAAAGACGACAGGGGTTACGTTGATCGAAGGCCGTGAACTTTCAGGTGCTAATCCGGCTGACAGCAGCTCTAATATCATGATCAATGAAACTGCGGCAAAGCTCATGAAGTTAAAGACACCGATTGGAAGTGTCATAAAATGGGGAGGTTCGCCTGTTACCATTGTGGGAGTTTTTAAGGACTTTATATGGGGCTCTCCTTACCAGAAGGTAGCGCCGATGGTTATAAACTACGGAGGAAAGAACAGCACTGTTATTGCTCTGAAGCTTAACCCGGCCAGGAATATCAGCTCTTCCATTGCCGGAATCGAAAGAATCCTTAAGTCAATAAACCCGGCATATCCGCCGGTCATTCGCTTCACGGATGATGACTTCGAAAAGAAATTTGAGAACGAGAAAACCCTGGGCCTGCTGGCTAATTTGTTTGGAGGCTTAGCGATTATCATTTCCTGTCTCGGTTTGTTTGGCCTGGCTGCTTATGCTGCGGAGTTAAGAACAAAAGAGATCGGAATAAGAAAGGTGCTGGGAGCAAGTGTAAGGGGAATTACCACCCTCCTCTCAAAAGATTTTCTGCAATTAGTACTTATCTCCATTGCGATTGCAGTTCCCCTTTCATGGTGGGCTCTGCACAACTGGCTGGAGAACTATGAGTATCATATAAATCTCAACTGGAGTATTTTTGTGTTCTCGGGAGTTATCACGATCGGTATCGCCCTGGTCACCGTTAGCTTCCAGGCTCTAAAAGCCGCACTGGCTAATCCAGTGAAAAGTTTAAGAACAGAATGAAAGGAGAGAGCGAAGGAGAGTGCCCGCTCCACTCACACCCTGAATTATGAAACGTATTAAAGAAATTCGCAATCCACGTACTTCACCTTACGGTTTGTCAGAATACCTGAAAATTGCCGGAAGGATCCTTCTTCGTAACAAACTGATCTCGGGGATCAACCTGATAAGCTTATCGACCGGAATTGGTACAGTCCTGCTGATCACAGCCTTCATCAGCAATGAGTACAACTTCGATACTTTTCATAAAAACGGCAGCCGGATTTTCCGGGCCGGGTTTGATTACCTGAGCCAGGGAAAACTGGATGGACAAGGCGTCTCGGAATTCTCAGCATCGTTTGGCCCTGATGCCAAAGCCGAACTCCCTGGGATTGAGGAATTTTGCAGAATCACAAATTCAGATGAATCTTACATCAACTACAAAAATCAGAGTCTCAAAGTGAAAGGAATGGTTTATGCTGATTCAACATTCTTTAAACTATTTTCTTTTAAACTTTTGCGTGGCACTCCTTCCTCTGTCCTCAGGGAGCCGGGGAACATTGTGCTGACAGAAACAACCGCAACAAAAATATTCGGCAATATTGACAACGCAGTAGGGAAAATTGTGAAGTTGGATGACGAGAAAACAGCTATTGTCACAGGTGTCGCTGAAGACATGCCGGCAAATACCGATATCCGTTACGAGTCATTGATATCATTCTCCACCTTAAACACAGACTCTACTATTTTTCTTGGATGGCGGGGCGGATACAGGTATACGACCTGGCTTCTGTTAGATAAAGCGGCAAATAAAGAGAATCTTCAAAAAGCCCTTCCCGCTTTCATGTGGACGCATCTAAATAAGCAGGATGCTGCATTTGGTGACAAAACTATCGCCAGGCTGCAACCCCTGTCTGAGATACATCTGAATCACAATTCCGATTCGGTTGTTTTAAAGAGAAATATCAGGATATTTTGCTCAATTGCCCTTCTTATCCTTGTGATCTCCTGTGTAAACTATATCAATTTTAGCATGGCACAGTCGGTTACCCGCTTTAGAGAAATCGGAATAAGACGGGTGCTGGGAGCAGAAAATATGCAACTCAGACTAAGATGGTTTACGGAGGCGTTCCTGACCACCGGAATCGCTTTCATCGTAGCCGCCATTCTTATATTTTCTTTATCCCCCTTATTCAGGCAATTTACAGGCAATCATTTTTCCGTGCCGGCTATATTTAATAACAGCGTCCTGCTTTTAACCAGCGCTATTCTGTTCGTCCTGCTTGCTGCCGGTACTGGTTTCTATCTGAGTTTCTATCATTCAGGGGCAAATATCCTGAGCAATCCGGTACTCCCGCTTTCCGGCATAGGGAACAGGTTTCGCGGAAGGTGGCTCATCATGCTTCAATTCATCGTTTCTATTACGCTTATCTCCTGCACATTTGTTATGTACATGCAGATACGTTTTGTTAAGACCCGCCCCACGGGTTTTGACCGGGAGAAAGTTCTTGTCGTCCCGCTTACAGGGAACAAAACGAATGAGGTATCGGCTGTAATTAAACATTCTATATCAAGCTTAAGTAATGTGAGTTCCGTATCTGCCATTTCGGAGGTTCCCGTAGAAGGTATCACCAGAAATGGATTTACTCCTGAAGGCCAAACACAGGCGATGATAATCCATCAACTGGATGCTGATGAAGACTTCCTGAAGACCTTTCAGCTCCATCTGCTTTCAGGACATTACTTCCAGCAGGGAACGAATATGGACCACGACGGATATATTATCAACGAGACACTGGCTAAAACACTCGGATGGAAAGACCCGGTTGGAAAGACGATAAACCGGGATGGCAGCCACAAAATTATCGGAGTTGTAAAAGACTTCCACTTTGCATCTCTCCGTGAAAGAATCGGACCATTGATCATCACCAACCAGCCATGGCCAGGGTACGATTACCTTGTCGTCAGATATACGTCCAACCCCTCTTTGCTGATTTCTGAAATAGAGTCGATCTGGAAGAATCACAGTCCGCTCCCATTTGAATACTGGTTTCTCGACTCAGAGTTTGACTGGATGTACAAAGATGAACAGCGTTTCATGACAATGCTTGCGGCTTTTTCTGCGATATCCATTGCGCTATCATTATCGGGGGTTTTCGGCCTGGTAAGCCTGAGCATTCAAAGAAGGCTGAAGGAAATCAGCATTCGAAAAGTTCTGGGTGCATCGGTTACGGAAATTGTTAAATTGACTTCCTCTTCTCTGCTTCTTCTGGTTCTTATCGCTTCACTTATTGCCTTTCCTGCGGGCAGCTATCTGATGAGCGTTTGGCTTCAGGATTTCGCTTACAGGATTTCCGTTTCCTGGTGGATGATCGCCTCCGGCGGCTTTGTTGTACTGCTTGTTACGTTCCTGACAGTCAGTACCCGGGTTATAAAAGCGGCATTCATAAATCCGGCTGAAATACTGAGAAATGAATAAATAATTACATTAACTTCTGTTTCCCCTGCTCAGGTACATACCAGGCGACATGCCCGAGAATTGCTTAAAATCCTTAAGAAAATGATTGTGGTCAGAGTATCCATGCTTGACTGCAATCTCCATCAGGCTATATGGTTCAGGAGACATAAAGTCTATATAAGCATGAAGAAACCGCTGCAAGGAAATGTATTTTTTAGGTGATATACCCATATGACTCTTAAAGTTCCGTTCGAGCCATTTATAGCTCATTCCCGATCCAAGCTGTTTGATCACTTGCTGTACGGTCAGCGCCCCCTTCTTTTCATTTATATAGTCAATTGTCTCGTTCAGCAAGATGGGATATTCGAAGTTCGTCAGCATAGACGAAACAAGTGACTCTATCGCGGAAATCCTGGAGCGAAAACCTGCTGCTTCGTAAACTTTGTCAATAAACATACACGACTCGCTGCCATTCAATTCCGTCAGACTCAGGACGGATTTATTTCTGAAGACCCCAGGTGAAATACCAAAGAGTTTATAGAAAGCGAAAGGTTTGAATCTCACAACGATGAGCTCCTCAACACCGTATGGATAGTCAACGTAGATGTTCCTCATTACACCACTGCATACCCAGGCTGCTTCAACCTTAAAGCAGTCGGTTCCGTTTATGCATATCTTAAAAAAGTCATCCTTTCGCGGCGCAAAAATGAGAGCAGGAAAACCATCGTTAAACAGGAGTTGTGGCCCCTTTTCCTGATGGCAGGAAAAAACATAGAAAGCTTCAATATACTTCTCCACCTCGTGCGAAGGAGTTAACTTCAAATGCCCCGGGCCTTCGATGTCTTTCAGAGTAATGAATTTGAAAAAATTAATAGGCATGATATCCGGTCACCTTTCTAACAAACACGCAGATGTCTAAAATTTACTATGATATCCCATTGCGCAACTTTAGCTTTGTCAAGCCTCCGCCGGAGGATTAACATGCAATATACGAATAATGTCAATAAGCAACGATAGCGAGTTAGCCGGAATCAGGAAGATCAGTGAGATTGTGGCCCTCACGGTA
>JBQGEO010000500.1:0-4037 GCA_052039655.1 Pararcticibacter sp. | reverse complement strand
GGGGTAACCTATGCACTTCTGGACTTCACAGAAAGATATACGATAAGCTTTCCCGGCCTCATCGTGATGGAAACGGGGGGAATGAAAGGACAAAGGAAGGAAATGATCAGGCCGGAATTGCATGAAACGCTCTGTAAAGGCTTTGGAGTTGATTCTATACATTCGGAATATGGAATGACTGAACTGCTGTCACAAGCCTATTCAAAAGGCAAGGGGATATTCAACTGTCCCCCCTGGATGAAGATGCTGGTAAGAGATATAAATGATCCGCTGACCTTCCTGGGGAGCAACCGGACTGGCGGTGTTAACATAATAGACCTGGCAAATCAGGATTCATGTGCCTTTATATCTACGCAGGATCTGGGGCTCGTTTATCCTGACGGAAGCTTCGAAATATCCGGAAGATATGATAACAGTGACATCCGCGGATGTAACCTGCTTGTTCAATGACACGGGAATCCACAAACACCAAAAAGCTAAGCGCTGAGGTTTAAATACCGGGACGGAGACAGATGATATTTCACTATCAGCCGTCCCGACTCAAGTTGTCTTCCGGTTTTCCGAAGGGGCTACCCAGCTATAAGCAAGAAATAATTTTTCTTTCCTTTCTGGGCGATAAGATATTTTCCTTTAACCAACTGATCTGCTGTTACCAGCCCGTTCGGATCGCTTACTTTATTCCGGTTAACCGAAACTCCGCCTCCCTGGATCATTTTACGGGCTTCTCCTTTAGAAGGGAACACCTTCGTTTTCTCTGCCAGGAGGTCGGTCACATTAATGCCTTGCTGCAATTCGTCTTTAGAGACTGCAAACCGCTGAACTCCTTCGAAAACTTCCAGGATTTCATCATCAGTAAGCTGCTCAAGAAAATCAACGGGACCTGTGCTGAATAAAAACTCAGATGTGTTGATCGCTTTCTGTAAAGCTTCTTCAGAATGTGTCCTTGCAGTGATCTCTTCAGCTAATGCTCTTTGCAAAGCCCTCTGATGAGGCGCTTCCTCATGTTTTGCTTCTATCGCCTCAAGTTCAGCTTTTGTCTTTAAAGAAAAGACCCTGATCCATTCCTTTGCATCACTATCAGTAGTGTTCAGCCAAAACTGGTAGAACTTGTAGGGCGAAGTTCTTTTGGCATCAAGCCATACAGCCCCCCCTTCCGTCTTGCCGAATTTTGTTCCGTCAGCCTTTTTGATCAGCTTTGTAGTTACAGCAAATGCACTGCCCCCCTCTTTCCTCCTGATTAATTCCGTGCCCGTGACGATATTTCCCCATTGATCGGAACCGCCCATCTGCACCATACATCCCTTATTTTTCCAAAGCCAGTAGAAATCGTATCCTTGTACCAACTGGTAGCTGAATTCTGTAAATGACATCCCGGTTTCTCCTTCAAGACGTTTCTTAACAGAATCTTTGGACATCATATAATTTACCGTGATATGCTTTCCAACATCGCGGATGAAATCGAGGAAATTATAATTTTTAAACCAGTCAAAATTGTTAACCATCTCAGCACTGTTGGCTCCGCATTCAAAATCAAGAAATTTCTTTAACTGACTTGCGATGCATGCTACATTATGCTTCAGCACATCCTCTGAAAGAAGGTTTCTTTCAGCCGATTTACCAGAGGGGTCTCCTACCATGCCTGTCGCTCCGCCAACAAGCGCAAAAGGCTTATGCCCTGCACGCTGAAAATGGATTAAGGTCATGATCTGCGTAAGATGACCTACGTGAAGTGAGTCGGCTGTCGGGTCAAAACCAATATACCCTGAAACGATGCCCTTATTCAGTTCATCCTCAGTTCCCGGCATTATATCCTGCAGCATGCCTCTCCATCGTAATTCTTCTATAAAGTTCATGTTCGATAACTATGTGGATTGCAAAGATAAAAATTTTAGGCTCTGTTGACTGGCCGGGGATCATACAATTCAGGACAGCTAACAGATAAACAACATGACACAGTTCCTTGTTATGTGGATATGGCAGACGTAAGAATTGTAAACAGGGAAACCCTTTCTGATAAAAAGTACAGACTTGAATCAATTGAAATAGAGAAGACGGGCAGGGGGCAGACAGAAACACAGATCAGGGAAGTTTATTTCCGTCCTTCGGCGGCATCAATCCTCCTGCATGATCCCGAAAGGAAGACGGTACTTTTAACACGCCAGTTCCGGCTCCCCGTGTATTTAAGCCATAGAAAACCAGAAATGATTATCGAAGCCTGTGCCGGTGTGATCGACGAAGGAGAACTGCCGGAACATGCTGTTATCCGGGAGGTCGAAGAAGAAACGGGATATCGTATTTCCGAGATCAGACAGATTGCAGAAGGTTTCAGTTCGCCTGCTTCTTTCATGGAGTATGTGTATTTCTTTACCGGTATTTATTCTCCGGACTTAAAAGTCAATGAAGGAGGAGGAAAAAAAGAAGAGGGTGAAGATATCGACCTGGTTGAATTACCTGCTTCTGAAGCCAGAAAGATGCTGGAAACCGGGCAAATCCGCGATGTAAAAACTATCATCCTCTTGCAGCATGCTGTTATATCAGGAATTATGTAACCGGTTTTCAAAGAACTGAAACCAACTAAATTCCGGGCCCTGGCATACCAACACGAATCAAAAACCTTCATTTTGCGGTTTAATATCGTTATCTTGAGCCCTTGCGGGATAACAAGGAGTAACGCATGAACTTTCTATCGCATTTCTATTTTGACCGGAGCATCAGCAATCCTGAAAGGATTATGGGCATGGTGCTGCCCGACCTTGTGAAGAATGCAAATAAAGAATGGAGCCTGAGACCGGAAAAAGCTCCTGAAAAGTTCAGTGCAGATAAAAATCTGTATCATATTTATGAAGGTTGGAAACGGCATCTGGAGGTTGACCGCTATTTTCATTCATCCGACTTCTTCTGCCTTCATACACAAAATATCAAGGCTCTCATCCACCCTGTTTTAGTTAACACTGAAGTACGCCCCTCTTTTGTCGCCCACATAGCACTCGAACTTATGCTCGACAGCATCCTGCTTACCGAAGGCATCATAACAACAGAGCGCTTTTATCATTTTTTATCCCGGACAGATAAAAATTCTCTGGACAGATTTCTTACTCTCAATAACATCATAGACACAAAACCCTTTTTTCTTTTCCTTGAAGAGTTTATCAGCTCGGCGTACCTCGGCAGTTATAAAGATTCCGTCCATATCGTATATGCGCTGGGGAGAATCTGCATGCGCCTCTGGGTAAATCCATTTACGGAAACCCAGAAACTACAACTTACAGCAGTCCTTGTGCCTTATCTTGAAAATCTCCGGAATGATTACATGACGATCTTTGATCAGATTGAAAGCAAGCTCAATCCGTATACCGGATCTTAATGACAATCTTCTTTACCTTCTGATCATCATCGGTCTTAATATTGGGTCTGTGGGCATCACCTGGGAAAAACAGATAAAAAGTGTCATTGCCGGCCAGGTAGTACTTCCCTTCTGCTTCATAATTTGCGACATCCTTTTTGGCATCGTAAGGAACAGAAACCTGCGCCTTGTTAACAGGCACAATCCCCATCTTTTCATGCCCTTTACAGGTATATTGCAGATCAATCATCTTACGGTGCGATTCCCATTTCGTCTTTTCAAACTCGCGCATGGGGCTCACCGTGACATTTACATAAACATCATTTCCGTCCAGGATGTATTTTCCAGGGGCAATGCTGTCTGTATTTGTCTCCTTAAGGAAAGTAAAAGCTTTATCCCACCAGGCTTTATTTTTTTGATACTGTTTTTCAAATTCGGCACGATCGGTTGTTAAATGAGGGCGCTGCTTCATCCCGTTATACCAGCTTCCGCCGGCAAACCATTTGTTAGTTTGTCTTACAGCTGAACAGGAACTCAGTAACGCAGGAATGAGTAAAAGATATACTCTCCGCTTAAAAAAATTAATTTTCATTTCTATACAGTTTATCGGAACAGAACCAATATGCAGCCTTTCGTCAGCCAGGAACGCTTTTTATGCCTGCACTGTTTCCGGAGGACAATATTAAGAATTATT
>JBQGEO010000499.1:0-2847 GCA_052039655.1 Pararcticibacter sp. | reverse complement strand
CGTCAGTATTCATGAGTATCTGCCTGCGTATATATACGCAGGAGATAAAAGTAATGAAAATCTGTATATCCGTTTAATATTGTGCTGCTGTAAACGTTCCCAGCTCTTTACAGTCATAGCCGGCAGAATGTAGTGTGCTTTCTACTTTCCTGGGATTCAGGGCATGATCCGCTTCGATCCTCAGAATAAATTCCTCATCAAGAAGATCAAAGTTCCACTTGAAAATTTCTCTGAGAGTGTGAAGGTAAGGGCGAACGGATTCCACATGCTGCCTGGTGCTCACATTGGTCTTAAATATTAATATGTCCATAGCTTTCGGAATTAAATGATTATGTATCAGACTTATTTGTTAGACTCATCTGGTTCTGTTTTGTTAACGTTTTCCTGATTTTTATAGAAAGAATGACGGAAATTATCTGAAGGCGAATGCCAGCAGTCCATTCTGCGGTACATCTCTTCTTTAAATTTCTCTCTTTCCTCGGCAGTCATGTTTCTCATCTTTTTTCGCATTTCCCTCTTCCACCAGAATGGGCGCCCTCCGCCCGGGCCTTTTCCGCCAAATCCGAAAAGGATCTTTGCCAGGACAAATATCCCGAGAGCCTGCCAGAACGTGATGGTGCCGACGTGTATCGTAGCAGGCAGGATGCTGTTCCATAAATACATTATTACGAATCCAAGGGCTGTAAATGCAGCAGCCGCAATTAAAATCCCCAGCAGGATTTTTCCTGCATTAAATCGTTTGTTCATAATCAATAAATTAGTATCTCATCTCTAAGTACTCTGAGCCGGTTTCGGAGATGCAGTACGGCATATCTTTTCCGGGTGATCAGGGTGTTTGTTTTTTCTCCGGTAAGTTCGGCGATATCCGCAAAGGAAAGTCCCTCCAGTTCATGCCACAGGAACACTTGCCGCTGCTCATGGGGTAGCTCTTCCAGCGCATCGAAGAACTGTTTCCAGAAAATGGACCGCAGGTATTCTGTTTCGGGAGTGTTGCTGTCGGTCATCAGAAATTCTTTCAGGTCTGTTCCGGCTTCGCTGTCATCCTCTTCATCTACCAGCATTTCCGACTTTTTTTTGTGTTTGTCGATGATCCGGTTTCTTGCAACTTTGAATAGCCACGCGCCGGTTTGCTCTATCGGGCCGGCGTTGACCACCGAACTGAATTGTGTCCAGACATCCTGAAGAATATCCTCTGCATCAGCATCGCTTTTTACTCTCCTGCGAATGAAATTCATCAGGCTTCGGCCATACTCCTTTATGGTTTGTACAATATGGCCTTCGTTTGCTGATGTCATTGCCGCGGAGTTCAATTTGTTTGTTTTTCTATGCAGACGAACTGCACGGAAAAATATTTTAAAGAAAAATAAAAATTATTGATCAGATGTGAGTCTTTCACTGCAAAGAAAGAAAGAGGGCGTGACAATGGTATGTCAGCAGAGATAAGAAAAGGATCGTATATGCAGGAAGAGGCAAGGCCCCTTCCTGGTAAGACATTATCTGGCAGCGGCTGAGTCAGCCCCGCTGCTTGTGTCAGAGGAATCTTTCTGAGAGGTGATGTCATACGATGAAGTGTCATTCCTGATAGAATCATGGACCGCATCCAGCGAGTCAGATACTTTGTCACCTGTTTTGTTAGAACTACAGGAGGCTAGCATGACAGTACATGCAATAGCTAATATTCCTGATTTTAAGTTGTTTTTCATGGCGTTCTGTATTAATAAACGGATCAGTATCTTTTTTTAACAGGTGAATGCCACGAATGTTCTGGCGCATCCAGCATGGACTTTTTACATGACAAAAAATCACCAAAAGGATACGGATAAGAGTTTTTAGCCTTCTTAATGTCAGAATAAGTTAAATAAGCCAAAAATTTCAAAACTTCTTTTAAATGTAATATTTATTAACTGATCTGTGTGGATTTTTTCCTGTTGGATAAGTGTGTTGGGAAAAGAATACAGGTCTGGCATGTTCCTTGTTAGACTGAACTTAGTTTTTTGTACAAACTTAATTGAAATGACTATGAAAACGACAATTAAACTATTGACATCTGCTTGTGCGATAGCTCTGATGCTGATAACGACACAAAGTAAGGCCCAGGATTCGAAAGCCTGGAGGTTGGGACTTTCTGCAAATCCGGGCGTAGCAATCGACGATGATTGGCATGGATTTGTTTTGGGTGGTGACGTAAGACTTCAGAAAGATTTTACAGGCCCGCTTTCCGGTATGTTAACCACCGGCTTTACGCACTTCTTTGTAAAAGACAAATACAAGGATACTGGCCTTGAAGGATACAATGTTATTCCGGTAAAAGCTGGTCTTAAAGGCTTCCTTACAAGAAACTTTTATCTTGCAGGCGAACTTGGAGCAGGCTTCTCAACAAACAAAGGAGCTGAAACTTCATTCGTATGGTCGCCTTCTTTAGGCTGGGCGTTTTCGAACGGCCTTGATGTTGGTGTAAAATATGAAGATTTTACCAAGACTAATTATCCGCAACAGATTGCTCTGCGTGTAGCTTACGGCTTTAATCTGAGCAAATAGTATTTTTTTACTTATAACAAAAAGGAGGATGCAGGATTGTATCCTCCTTTTTGTTATAAAGAATATTTTACTTTTGTGTATGAAAATCCTTTATGCCATACAGGGCACGGGCAACGGTCATTTGAGCAGAGCTATGGATATCGTTCCATGTCTCAGTCGCAAAGGCGAAGTTGACGTTCTGGTAAGTGGTATTCAGGGAGACCTTCCTTTGCCGTTCCCGATAAAATATAGATTGACAGGCCTTAGTTTTATCTTCGGGAAGTCCGGAGGGGTGGATCTCTGGAAAACCTTTGTTAAAAGCAGTTTAAA
>JBQGEO010000498.1:0-10924 GCA_052039655.1 Pararcticibacter sp. | reverse complement strand
GCTTCAGGTTTTCAGCAAGTACTTTCTTTGCTGACCCTGTAGCTAAAACAGCGAAGCCTTGTGGAATAAGATAATTACGTCCATAACCGGGCTTAACGTTTACGATATCGTCTTTCTCGCCGAGGTTCTTAATATCTTGTTTTAAAATAATTTCCATTTGCTATACCCTCCGCTTATTTTAATGAGTCAGTAACATAAGGTAAAATACCAATGTGACGGGCACGCTTAACAGCTTGCGCTACTTTACGCTGGAATTTCAGAGAAGTTCCTGTTAAACGACGTGGTAATACTTTACCCTGATCATTGATAAACTTCAAAAGGAAGTTAGCGTCTTTGTAATCAATATACTTGATTCCGTTCTTTTTAAAACGGCAGTATTTTTTACGAGTGTCCTCTACTTTAGGAGCTGTTACGTATTGAATCTGTTCTCTTGCCATTATCCTGCTACCTCCTCATTCGATGTTTCTGGTTTAGCTTTTTTCAGGAAAGCACCGCTATGTTTTTTCGCGTTGTATGCCACAGCATGTTTGTCGAGTGCAACGGTAAGGAAACGCATAACACGCTCATCACGCTTGTATTCAACCTCCAATTTGCTGATTAATTCACCCGGAGCCTTGAATTCTGTTAGGTGATAGTATCCTGTAGTTTTCTTTTCTATAGGATACGCTAGTTTCTTCAAACCCCAATTGTCCTCATGAACAATCTCGGCTCCGTTATCAGTAAGAATGCTGCGGAATTTTGCAATTACCTCTTTTGCAGCATCATCAGATAACAACGGGGTCAGAATGATTACTGTTTCGTACTGTTGCATTTTATTAAATTAATTATCAATTACTTAATCCCTTTAAGGGAGCGCAAATGTAGGAATAAAACCAATAAATACCAAACGTTTATGATTATTAGCAATTGGCTGTTAGCTGTCGGCAATCAGCTATCCGCAAATGGGCTATATGACCAGTAATAGTAATAACATGCAAATTTAGGACCGGCAACGTATGGTATGAAACAAGGGGACGGAAAGAGGACTATCTTTATCGTCGCCCCTAAACGAAAGCTGATTGCTGATTGCCGAAAGCTATTTCCCGCTTCATATCCCTCTTGCACATCCCCTGCCTTCTCCCTATCTTAGTGGCGATGGATAATTTTATAGTGTCAGCGAGAAAATACAGACCCGCAACGTTTGAAACAGTTGTAGGTCAGCAACATATCACGAACACCCTTAAAAACGCTATAAAAAACAATCAGCTCGCACAAGCATTTTTATTTTGCGGACCTCGTGGCGTCGGGAAGACAACGTGCGCGCGTATCCTGGCCAAAACCATCAATTGCCAGAATCTGAGTACAGAAACGGAGGCATGCGGGCAGTGTGATTCATGCCGGTCTTTTCAGAACGGGAATTCATTTAATATTCACGAACTCGATGCCGCATCCAATAATTCGGTTGACGATATCAGAAGCCTGATTGAGCAGGTAAGAATACCACCGCAAGCCGGAAAATACAAAATCTATATTATAGATGAGGTTCACATGTTATCGCAGGCGGCCTTTAACGCTTTTCTGAAAACGCTTGAAGAACCGCCCTCCTATGCCATCTTCATCCTTGCTACGACAGAGAAGCATAAGATACTGCCAACAATCCTTTCACGTTGCCAGATCTTCGATTTTAACAGGATCAGGGTAGAAGACATGGCAAACCACCTTTCATCTATTGCTCAGAAAGAAAACATAGCATTTGATGGAGACGGCTTGCATCTCATTGCCCAGAAAGCAGACGGGGGGCTAAGAGATGCTTTGTCTATGTTCGATCAGATTGTCAGCTTTTCAAACCGAAATGTCACGTACAAAGCGGTCATTGATAATCTGAACATTCTGGATTACGATTATTACTTCCGCATCACAGACAGCCTGCTTTCCGAGAATATCGCAGAAAGTCTGCTTATTTTTGATGAGATCCTGGTAAACGGGTTTGACGGGAATAATTTCATCACAGGGCTGGCTTCGCATTTCAGAAATCTTCTGGTTGGAAAAGACGGAGCTACGCTCAAACTCCTGGAAGTAAGTGAAGGCATCCGGCTCAAATATCTTGAACAATCGAAAAAGACTTCCGCTTCTTTCCTTTTGTCAGCTTTAAACATTACGAACCTGTGCGATCTGAATTATAAGAACAGTAAGAACCAGCGATTACAGGTGGAACTCTCACTTATTAAGATCTGCCATATTCCATCGGCGTTAAATTTGTCAACTTCTGCTCCCGCAGAGGTACAAAAAAAAAAACCTGATACCTCAGGCATAGACAGTCAAACGGCGCCCCAGGAAAGTAAGCAGCAAGCAGTTTCTGTTTCATCTTCTCCTGTCGCTGAAAAACCGGCAACGGCTACACCTGCAATTCCTTCAGCAGGAACACAACCAACGCCAGCCCCGGCCAGCAATGCAGCAACGTCTTCTGCTCCTCCACCCACCGTACCACCCAAAATAGCCATCAAACCATTGAAAGCTATTCCGTCTATTATTCCGAATCTTAATGAGATAAGTTCTCCATCCGCTGTAGCCGAAGACGACTCGCCTCAATACATTTCAGGAAGCAGTAAAAAACCTTTTGATGCGTCAAAACTCCTGCTGGAATGGAATGCCTATGCAGAAGAGGTAAAAAAACAGAGCAAAATTAACCTGTTTACATTGATGACATCCAATGCTCCTTCTCTTTTAGATAATTACCAGATAGAAGTCATCATTGAGAATAAGATCCAGGAGAACCTTTTAAGCACTGAGAAGATCGACCTGCTTAACCGCCTCCGGGTGAGGCTGGAAAACTTTTCGATCGATATCACCACACGCTATGCTGAAAAAAATGAAAAGAGAAAGCTCTACACGGCACATGAGAAATACCAGCACATGGTAGAGAAAAACCCGCAGCTTGAAGAATTCAGGAGAAGGTTCAACCTCGAAATTGGCTAAAATTTACGGGTTAAGGAATGGAACCGAGCGGCGTCGGGATAATATCCGGACGTTGTTCGGTTCACATATTACCGGACGATTGTATTCTGCAAATCCCTATCGTAGATCCTAATCTCAACCTTACTAGCTGAGATATTCATTGTCTTCAGAATCGGTGGCATCGTTTTTAGGATACCCCTCCTCATCCAGATCATCACGGTCGTCTTCAGGAGTACGGGCAAGTTCTTCGTCGAGATTACTCAGTTTAGTGATCTTTCCACTATCGATGTGCATGCCATATTCGTCGATCTCGGGCTCGATGTCGTCGTTTACCCTCCTGTATTCGTCTACAGCAGTCAGATTGGCTTCGTCGTAATCGGAATCGAAGTCAGTACCGTTCTTTGCCGCTGTATTATATGGATCCGGATGATCGTAATCTTCATCTTCACTCCTGACGTCAATTTCAAAGCTGTCATCTTCCTCATTAAAGGAAAGATCTTCGCGTCCAACTTCTGCTCCGTCTTCTTTCATCCTTTTATCGCGGTCCAGGTTCTCGTCATTAAACCCGGGATAGAATTTATTATTTCCATTCATGGTATTCAGATTTATCTGCATATAAAAGAAATAATAATGGTTAAATGTTTGTAATAATGTGATTGAAATCGGGGCAAACAGATCTGTCTGTACAAAGCTTTTTAAATAAATAACGCGCTTTAAAGGCAGAAGAGATGGGTCTCGATTATTTTAAAGGGTTTCTCTTCTGAAATTGCATACAAAACAATTTCATCTTAGTTTATATATTTGGAGAAATCAGAACTATTACCCAAACAAAATTCAATTATGTCTATACAAAAAATCAAAGTAACCAACCCTGTAGTAGAGCTTGATGGCGATGAAATGACCCGCATCATCTGGAAATTTATCAAAGACAAACTTATTCTTCCATATCTTGATTTGGATATCAAGTATTATGATCTTGGGATAGAGCATCGTGATGCAACAAACGATCAGGTTACCATTGATGCTGCCCATGCAATCAAAGAGTACGGTGTAGGGATCAAATGTGCGACAATTACTCCTGATGAAGCCAGGGTAGAAGAATTCGGACTTAAACAAATGTGGAAATCACCGAACGGTACTGTGCGTAATATTCTTGACGGCACCGTTTTCCGTGAGCCTATCGTGATGAAAAATGTCCCCCGTTTAGTTCCTAACTGGACGGCTCCGATCTGTATCGGACGTCACGCTTTTGGCGATCAATATCGTGCTACCGATTTTGTTACTAAGGGAAAAGGAAAACTGACTATTACGTTCACTCCTGAGGATGGAGGAGAAACCCAGAGTTACGAGGTATTCAACTTCAAAGGTGACGGTGTTGCACTTGCCATGTATAATACAGATGAATCAATAAAAGGCTTTGCCCGTGCCTGCTTCAACCAGGCATTAATGAAGAAATGGCCTTTATATCTATCGACCAAAAACACCATTTTGAAGAAATACGACGGCCGCTTCAAAGATATTTTCCAGGAAATTTACGAGCAGGAGTTCAAAGCCGAGTTCAGCAAAAACGGACTTACTTACGAACACCGTCTGATTGACGATATGGTGGCTGCTGCACTTAAATGGAACGGCAATTTCGTATGGGCATGTAAAAACTATGATGGAGATGTTCAGTCTGATACAGTAGCTCAGGGCTTCGGTTCACTGGGACTAATGACCTCTACCCTTGTGACGCCTGACGGTAAGACCATGGAAGCTGAGGCTGCTCACGGAACCGTTACCCGTCACTACCGTGAATATCAGAAAGGCAATCCTACGTCCACTAATCCAATCGCTTCTATCTTTGCCTGGACAAGGGGACTTGAGTTCAGGGGTAAGCTTGACGGCAACCAGGAACTTATTGATTTCTGCCATACACTTGAGAAGGTGTGTATAGAAACAGTGGAAAGCGGTAAAATGACCAAGGACCTCGCTATTACAATCAAACCAAAGGTTGAGCATGGTACGGATTATCTTTATACTGAAGAATTCCTTGAAGCAATTGATCAGAATTTAAAAGCCAAACTGGGATAAGATAATTTAAAGATAAGGTAAATGAAAAGGGTGGCACGAGGCCACCCTTTTTCTATTGATACAAGCCGTTTAATGTAGACTTAAGAGTAGTGACATCCGAAGATGAGGCCTTCGAACTGCCAGAGAACAAGGTTTTAGAGCTTTCAGCGTGTCCATAAAAATCGGCAATAGCTGCATTATCAATCTCTAATGCAGCTCCGCTAAGGCTGATTCCAGCAAAAAGACCTTTGCTTCTTGAATAAGAGTACACCTCTGCCTCCAGCTTGGAATCGGTACTGGCAGTTGAACTTCGCCCAAGAGGACCTGCGGCTACTGAAATATCGCCCCCAAGCGTGAACGAAGATTTGGAGATGTTCAGCAATGTCTCTTTATTTTTGAATATCAGGACCAGATCAACAGCCTGAACCCCCGCCTGGAAGCCGAAGCTCCCTCCTGTAAGAGTTACAAATACAGGGTCACTCCATTTGCCGCTGGCGTCTTTCACCATTGCGAGACCTTTACCCCTTTTTCCTCCCACAACAAGCCCTGCGTTTATCATCTTCGGGATAATAATTATACCTTCTGTCATTTCGAGCAGCTGAGACGGAATTGACTCTTTCATTTTTCCAAATTCCTTCAATACAGTTGTGGATGCCTGGATCTTTCTAACCTCTTTCTCCTGCGCATTTACAGACAGGCTAAACGCAAAGGCAGAAATCAAAAGTGTAACTGTGATAAATTTTCTAACTGTTTTCATATTTTCAACTTTAACAAAGAACGGGCATTTTAAAAACACTGCCGCCCGGCTTATGATGCTAAGAACGCACATTTAACCCGAACCCGGATAATAAGGAGAACATAAGCCTGAATAATTAACAAAATTTAACATTCAGATGTTGTTATGCTGATTCAGTTTTTACCGTATCATCATAAACAACATAATAAAGCTATGAAAGTTATACTAAGAAACCTGTTTGGAGTAATATTGACGACCCTTATATTAAGCTCGTGCGCGTCCCGTAAAGGCCAGGCAGCTGCCAGCCTGGAAGGAAGAAAATGGAACCTCGTATCGGTTGGAGAGAAGCAGGCTGGCACAGCAAATGCATTTATCCAGTTTGGAAAAGAAGCAGGAAAGATCAATGGAAAAGGGGGCTGTAATGGATTTGGGGGTACTTATTCGGGCAATGGTTCCATGATCAAAATAGAAGGGATCATAAGCACCAGAATGGCCTGCGCCGATCTGGATACCGAAAATGCTTTTTTCAGGGCACTCAGAGCTGCAAACCGTTACAAAGTGCAACAGGATACCCTGTATCTGTATGAAAATGACGTTCAATTAGCCGTATTGAAAGGCGCACCTCTGTAAGCTTATTATTATCTTTGGAGATGTTTGAATTATTGCACCAGAAGATGCTTGAAAAAGTAAGCATAACGGCTGAAGAATTCGAGATCTGCAAGCAATCGTTTACCGCGAGAAAACTGAGAAAACATCAATACTTTTTGCAGCAGGATGATATTGCCAGGTATACCGCTTTTGTAATAGAAGGTGCTTTGAGAATGTTTGCATCGGGCGAAAAAAAACCGGGTGAACTGACCATTCAATTTGCTTTCCCGGGCTGGTGGATCAGCGACAACTATAGTTTTTTTTCGGGAGAGCCGTCGGTCTATAACATAGAGGCCCTGGAAGATTCATCTATCCTTGTGATCAGTAAACAAGCGTGGGAGGAACTGTTCGACCGGGTTCCCAAAGTTGAGCGGTACTTCAGAATCCTCCTTCAGAACAATTACGTAGCAACACAAAGGCGCCTTGTAAGTACCCTTTGCCAATCGGCAGAAGAAAAATACCAGACCCTGATTAAAGCGCAGCCGGACATCATAAAACGCGTCCCGCAACATATGATCGCTTCGTACCTGGGAATCACCCCTGAGACATTGAGCCGGATCAGGCGGCAAACAGCTCGTTTAAAATAAGAAATGGCATTGATCTGGATCAATGCCATTTCTTATTTTAAATCAATGCGCAGAAGATCTTGCTTACTTAATTTTGTCTTTAGAAAATAACTCATAGACAAAGACATGAAAAAGATCATTTTATCGGCTGCAATTCTTTTCGCCGGCTCATCTCTATTTGCGCAGACAAACTGGTCTGCAGACAAAGTACATTCGACAGTAAAATTTTCTGTGCCTCACCTGGTAATATCTGAAGTTGAAGGACAATTTAAAAACTTTGATGGCACCATATCAGCAAGGACCGCAGATTTCAATAATGCTGCCATTACTTTTAACGCAGACGTAAAAAGCCTTGACACGGAGAACAGCGACAGAGACAAGCATCTTTTGGGAACTGACTTTTTCGATGCTGAGAAATACCCCACTATGTCTTTCAAAAGTACCTCGTTCAAAAAGGTAAGCGGTAATAAATATGTTCTGACCGGAAATCTGACTCTGCACGGAGTTACCAAACCAGTAAAGTTTGACGTAACCTATGGAGGTATTGCAAAAGATGGATATGGTAATACAAAAGCAGGATTTAAAGCCACTGGTGTTATTAAGCGTTTCGATTACGGACTGAAATGGAATGCGCTGACTGAAGCTGGTGGTGCAACTGTCGGCAATGAAGTGACCCTTAATCTCAAATTGGAATTTACACAGCAGAAGGGGTAATTTAAAAGACCGTCCAAACACATGTTATAGAACGATGCCAGAACCCGCTTCGCGCAGGTTCTGGCTCCATTAATTGATATTGGTTATATGAAATCTTCTATTTTAAGCAATATTACCAGGGATTTAAAACCTAATGATGAAATCATGCCGGCGTTATTTATTGGTCACGGTTCACCAATGAATGGTATTGAAGATAATGATTTCAGCCGCAACTGGCACAAGCTGGGACAGGAGATTACCAAACCAGCTGCCGTTCTCGTGATATCCGCGCATTGGTTTACCAGGGGAACCAGAATAACAGCAATGGACTCGCCTCCCACTATTCACGACTTCGGAGGCTTTCCTCCTGAACTCTTCGCGGTACAATACCCGGCTCCCGGAGATCCTCAACTTGCTGCAGACACTGCCCGGCTTGTGCATTCAACAGAGATTGTGCAGGATCACGACTGGGGACTGGATCACGGCGCATGGACAATTGTACGGCACATGTATCCGGAAGCCAATATTCCCGTATTGCAGATGAGTATTGATTTTACAAAGCCGCCTCAATATCACTATAACCTGGCTGCAGAGCTAGCAGACTTAAGAAAAAAGGGTGTTCTGATTATAGGCAGTGGAAATATGGTACATAACCTGCGGATGCTGTCGTGGGAAATGATAAATGGAGGAGGTTACGACTGTGCGGAAATTATGAACGACAAATTTAAAGAACTGATTATCTCTGACAACCATAAAGAACTTATCGGATACGAGAAACTGGGAAGGGAAGCGTTGATGGCTATTCCTACTCCGGAGCACTATCTGCCACTTCTTTATATTCTCGGGCTGAAAAAGGGCAATGACCAGGTATCTTTCTTCAATGACAAAGCTGTCGGAGGCTCCCTTACCATGACATCGGTTAAGTTCTCTCAATAAAGGGCGTTAGAAATTACATTTTACATATTTTTCTTACCCTTTTCATATTCTTTTTGTATTTTAAGGCCTGAAAAGCAAAAATCAACTTACTCAGTTTGATCATGTTTCGGCTAATAAACAAAAAAGAAGGTCTATTATTTATCGCGATTACCTTTGCTGCTACGCTGAGTAATCATTCGGTTCCTTCAAATCTGCCGGATTTCAGAAAAGACAGCGTATTTCATAGTTTTAACAGCATTCGTCATACCGTTCATACACCCGCTTATTACGACAGGGAGTTCCTCGAAAAACTTAAATCTTTCAAAGAAAACATCAGGATAAAAGACAGTTGCATAGTTGCAGGAAAGGATACCGTATTGTTTCCGCGCACTCTCCATGCTTTTAAAACGTACACTTTTACTGCTGTTTCGGGAGAAAGGCAATACCGGCTCACCCTTAAAAGAAAAAACTATACCACAATTTTATTTAGCTTCCAGAGCTCCCTATCAGGTAAAACAGGCTATACTGAGACCGGGGAGGCAGTGCTCGATCCGTTTTTCTTTAACGGAACAAATGCATTCGATGATCTTGAGACCGGGGAAATTTTCCCCGCCTATGAATACGTCAGAAAGAATTCGCAGCGCTTTTTAAGCATACATTGCTGCGTAGATCCGGATAATGAGGGACGTTTAAGGGCTGTCGTTGCATTTCATCCAAATCCCTACCCGGTAAAGGAACGAACATCTCCGATCCTCAAGACTACAAGCAAGATACTATTGTAACATCCTCCCGGAAGGGGAAGACCGGAACACGGGCAAAATTAAATCACCAAAATATAAGCTGTTGACTTGTAATAAAAGATTCGTATATTGCAAGCCCTTGATTATAAACCATGAAGATAAACGGAGGTGTTTTAAAATTACGGATCTTTTGTCTCTCTGCAATACTATTATTTCTCACAGGCTATGTATGCCGTGCTCAATTCCCTTCTGATTCATCGGTAATGGAAGGCGGGCTGGCGGGACAGGTACTTGCTTCGGCAAAAGAGCACAGGAACAGAACGATCTACACCACTTTGAGTCCGAAAATTATCGACGCCACGCCTGACAAAAATTTAAGCCAGGTGGTTACTGATTACGCAAGATCAAAAATGAACTGGAGCCTGAGCAACGAAATTGAAGTTCTGACAAACGAGAGCGACATCGTGCGGTCAGTTTACATTATTTCACAAATAGAGGCAGAAGTCAACACCGGAGGTTTTAAACAGCTATTTTCGGGAAGTGCATCTAAACTCGGCGAATTAGGGGAGAATGCTTTCAGGGCCATAAATGCCCACTCGTTTGCTGAAATTCTCAAAAAAGCTACCACTTTATATCACCAGGAAGGACTGACCGACAAATTTAAAGACCTGGACGAGCAGTTCTACTCGCTTTATGATAAAGAAGACCTGTGTAAGCTCAGGGTAAATTATATCAGAAAGAACAAAAAGGCCTTTAAAGCCAGCTAAGTTATTTAACATATATTTCTACATTCGCGATCTCCCTGTTAATTTTCAAAAAGAGAGATATGCCTGCGTCCAAACACACTCATGCCCCTGCCCTGCTTGTAATACTGGCATTTGCCACTGTCTATATCGTATGGGGATCCACTTACTTTTTTATTCAAAAAGCGGTACATACTCTGCCCCCCTTTTTAATGGGAGCGATAAGATTCATAACAGCCGGCATGATCTTGTTCGGCTGGTGTGCTTTAAAGAAGGAAAGACTTTTCAATCCACGGCATATCAAAACTGCGGCAATAACAGGCATCCTCCTGCTTTTTATCGGCAATGGAGCGGTGATCTGGGTTGAACAATTTATGCCCAGCGCCATGGTTGCAATAATGGTTTCTTCTGCGCCCGTCTGGTTCGTTCTGCTGGATAGACCCAAATGGTCTGAAAATCTGAAAAGCACCAGCACTCTCTCCGGGCTGCTGGCTGGTTTTGCGGGCGTTATACTTCTTTTCTGGAATGAGATCAGCAGCTCCCTGCACTCGGGCAATCAGGAACAGAAGCTTTCCGGTTTATTGTTACTCGTTATTGCATCAGCCGCCTGGTCGGGAGGATCTTTATATTCGAAATACAGATCAGAAGGCGGATCTTCAACTATCAGTACATCCTGGCAGATGATAGCAGCCGGGATTGCTTTTTTGCCCTGCAGCATTTTCTCGGGAGAGTTGACCCATACAAGATGGGAGAGTGTTTCAGCCGAAAGCTGGTTGTCTCTGTTATACCTGATATTAATGGGATCCATCGCGGCATACACTGCTTATGTATGGCTTTTACAGGTCAGGCCGGCTACACAGGTGAGTACTTATGCTTATGTCAATCCTGTCATTGCAG
>JBQGEO010000497.1:0-5245 GCA_052039655.1 Pararcticibacter sp. | reverse complement strand
TTCTCAAAGAGGCTGTCCCAGAAGGTCGGACAGCCTCTAATTTGTACGGGTACAGCCAATTCTCAGGCGGTCAATTTCCCTTTTCGGACACCCTCTTCTTGTTTTCCGAAGATCACAAACTAACTTGGTTATGTCTTTTTCATCTCTTCATATGCAGAAAAACACATTTCCCACACCCCTCATCGGAAGTTTGCTTCTCATGCTTACAGGAAGGATTAAGAGTGGTAATTGTAATCAGGGCGGCAGCGGCAATAATTTTTTTTCTCATTTCGTTTCGGATGCATTGTCGTTTTCCGGCACCTTCAATCTGTTACTAACGAATTCTTTTGTAAGCTCATCCTGCGTAAAGCTTATCCTGCACCTCGCTGTTATGCAGTAATGCCGTTTCTTTATGATAATTAATATGTGTTCCTAGCTCACGGATGCATCCTGCATGCAGAAAATCTCCAGTTAATATAATGGGCGACTGCTATTGTCAAACCTCCTGTGGGAATCAGGATTGGCTCCAAAAGTGCTGAATGTGATAAATGCCCAATCACAATGATCCCAAAACCGGCTGTTAAGAGAAGCAAGGGCATTTTTCTTTGATGGTGCTTTTTAAAGGATACACTCAACGAGAGTATACCAATAATCAGAGCCAGTCCGATCATAAAAAGTTCGACCCATTCTTCCGCGAGAAACTCAAGTCCCCACAGGGGCAGCAGTGTAATGACCAGGGGAAGCAAAGCACAATGGACTGCGCACACTACACTGGCTGTCATACCCGCTCTGTCAAGCCGCCCGGTAATTCTATATGATTTCATGTGACAAAAATAACTATTGCAACTGTATTGCAAATACTTTTTTAAATATAATGCAACACACCTGCAATTACAAAACAAGGAGCCTGGAAGACATCTTGAACCCAAAGCAAAAGAAAACCCTGGACATGGATAAAGGTACTGACCATACAACACCTCCAGAACCTACTCAAATACAGGTTCTTTTGAGGCAAAAGATATATCTGAGAAGAATATTTACAGAAACAGTTTCCCTGGTAATCAATTGAAAGCCTGACGAAATTCAAGTGGCGATAAATTTGTCTTCTTTTTGAAAAGCGTACTGAATGATTGAGCATGCTCAAAGCCCAGGGCATAGGCAATCTCACTAACCGAGAGAGTGGTCGTGGAAAGTTTTTCCTTGGCTTTCGCGATCAGCTTTTCATGAATATGCTGCTGGGTGTTCTGACCAGTATGAACCCGGAGCAGGTCACTCAGATAGTTCGGCGACAGGTTCATCTGCGCAGCAATATATTGTACGGTGAGCAAACCCTGTACTTCATTGTTAAAGTAGTCATCGATCAACTGCTCAAACCTGGTCAGCAGTGCTGAATTATTATTTTTGCGGGTTAAAAATTGCCGCTCATAAAAACGGTTGGAATATTTTAGCAGGCTCTCAATCTGCGTCAGAATGATCTCCTGGGTATGCTTATCGATATGCTGGCATTCCTTATCAATCTTATTGAGAATGGCGATCAGGTCATCCTCTTCTTCGGCCGAGAGGTGCAGCGCTTCGTTAACAGCGTAATCAAAAAAGCCATAGTGATGAATACTGTTCGCCAAAGGATGCTGCAACAGAAAGTCGGGATGAAAGATCAGGAGATAACCGGACCCGCATTCTATATTTTGCAGGTCCAGTTGCTGCACCTGGTTAGGTGCGGTAAAACTCAATACTCCCTTATCATAATCATAATGCTGCTGTCCGTACCTGATCTTACCTTTCGCATCGCGTTTGAGCGCCACGCAATAAAAGCGGTTAACAAAACCCTTCCAGATCTCGTCTTCCAAAAAGATACTTTCAGCCAGGTTGATCACACTCACCAGCGGGTGGCGGGGTTGGGGTAATGACAGCAGCCGGTGAAATTCTGATATGGAGTTAATGGCGTTCATAAACAAATTTAATCAATTAAACCCATACTGAACTCATCATAAGGTGCACCCGTGTCTGTACCCAAAGGGACGATGCTTTCCAGTTGCGAAACATCTGCGTCTGTCAGCTCAATGGCAGTCGCCGCAAGGTTTTGCTCCAGGTATTTTCTGCGTTTTGTTCCCGGGATCGGTAAAATTCCCTTCCTCATGATCCAGGCCAATGCCAGCTGCGAAGAAGTCACGTTCTTTGCTTCAGCCATGGCTTCAATCGCCTTAACCAGTTCAATATTCTTATTAAACATTTCGCCCTGGAAACGCGGGATCGCTCTGCGGAAATCGTTCTCCGGCAAGTCATCAATGCTTTTGATCTGTCCCGATAAAAATCCGCGGCCCAATGGTGAGTAAGCTACAAACCCGATACCAAGTTCATTTAACGTTGCTAACACGCCACGCTCTTCCACAGTCCGTTCAAATAAAGAATATTCACTTTGTACCGAGGTAACAGGGTGTACGGCATGTGCACGCTTAATCGTTTCAGACGATACTTCAGACAGACCGATATAACCTACCTTACCTTCTCTAACCAGCTCCGCCATGGCTTCAACCGTTTCCTCTACCGGCGTACTTTTATCCAGGCGGTGCAGGTAATACAGATCGACATAATCGGTATTGAGATTCTTTAGCGAACGCTCCAGAGATTTCTTTACATAGTCTTTTTTACCATTGATGGCCCAGGTCACCTTATTGTTGTCATCGATTTCCCAGCCAAACTTGGTGGCCAGGATATACTGACCGCGTTTACCGCTGATTGCCTTCGCTATGAGCTGCTCGTTCTTCAGCGGCCCGTACAAATCGGCAGTATCCAGAAAATTACCACCCAGTTCGAGCGAACGGTGAATCGTCGCAATGGCCTCCTGCTCATCCGCAGGGCCGTACATATGTCCTTCTTCAAAACCGGTCATCCCCATACAGCCCAGGCCGATAACCGGCACAACCAATCCCTGGCTGCCTAATGCAATTTGTTTCATTTCCATGATTCAAAGGTCGGTAAGCCAAATCACGTGCATGTATGCAAACCCCTGAAGCTTGTAAGCAAATCAGGGAATGCTATAGAAAAAGTAATTTTATACCGACGGTGCAGCACCACCGTCAACTGAATAATTCGTCCCCGTGATATATTTCGCTTCCGGCGAAACAAGAAATGCTACAAGACCTGCGATTTCTTCGGGCTCTGCCATTCTGCCTAAGGGCACGCCAACCTTGTCCATTACCCCCTGAAACACTTCTTCTACCGTACTATTTGATGACTTTGCCAGGTTCTCAATAAAATCAAGCATTAAAGGTGTTCTAACTACCCCCGGAGAAACTACGTTTACACGTATGCCTTTGGGGCCCAGCTCACTCGCAAGTGCCTTGCTGTATGCATTCAATGCTGCTTTTGCAGAAGAGTAAGACATGGTCATCTCCCAAATCGGTTGTTTTGCCGCACCTGTCGAAATGTTGATGATTACCCCACTTTTCTGTTCGATCATCGCAGGCAATAGGGCTTTATTAACGCGCACCACCGACATGAAATTCAACTGCCAGTCGTTGTACCAATGCTCATCTGAAAGCGTACTGAAGCCGCCACCGGGACTTAAATTAGCACCTGCATTATTGACTATGATGTCTATCCGGCCGTATTTTCTCAAAATTTCTTTCCCAATTATTTCTGCATCTTCCGGTTGTGTAAGGTCTGCCGCAATGAAATAATGACCGTTCGGGTTCTCAGCCGGTACAGTTCGTGCAGTCACCACCACTTCAGCACCTGCACTGCTTAACTTATCGGCGATCGCTTTTCCGATACCTTTTGTTCCTCCTGTTACCAAGGCAACCTGTCCTTTTAATGAATTTTCCATATTGTTTTAGAATGAGTTGCAAAGTAAAACACATTACTTTACTTTTGAAAGTACTTACACGAATGTACAGTAATACCAGAAAGTAAAGTTTTAGACATAATCAGGCACTTATGATTGATAAAAAAATAAAAAAAAGTAATGAAAGATGTGCGCTACAGGAAATCCTGAGTATAATCGGCGGAAAATGGTCTATGTCGATTATCTATGCCTTATTCCCGGGCACAAGGCGTTTCAGCGAATTAGAACGGCTTATCCCGAACATAAACACCCGAATGCTGGTTAAGGAATTGAAGAATATGGAGGCGAACGGAATTGTCTCCAGGAAAGTTTTTGCAACCGTACCTCCTACAGTAGAATATACCTTGACCTCGAAAGGAGAAAAGTTAGAGCCAATTATTAATGAATTGCATAAATGGGGGCTTGAGTATGTTAACTAAGAAATGGAAAAAATAATGACGCCTGTGAGACGCCATTATTTGTACAGATTGGCAAGTTACTACAGGCCACCCTGTTCTAGTCTTTTTTCAAGCTATTGAGATATTTTATACTCTCAGGCACCTGGGTAAGGGCAGAACTGCTTTCGTCCTCAATATAATAATGTTTTACACCAGCTTTACGAGCTGCTTTTATCACAGCCGGAATATCAATCTGGCCGGTTCCTAAAATCACATCATTATCCTTCGGAGTACTACCAGAAAGGCTGCCGCGTTCTACTCCTTTCTTCAGATCCTTCATGTGGAGGGCTTTATAGCGGTTTCCGTATTTTGCCAGTAATTGCGCCGGATCCTGCCCCGGTAAAAATGCCCAAAGGATATCAAGTTCCATGCCTACATATTTGGGGTCTGTATTTTTCAGCAGATAGTCATATAGCGTACCATCCTCGTAAGGCTCATACTCGAACCCATGATTATGATAAATGAAAGTAAGGCCATACTTATCTTTTAACAGCTTTCCGGACTTATTGAAATCGGCAACTGCCTGTTTAGCATTGTCTAATGTAAAAGCGCCTTTGTGCGGAATACTGGATACCCTGACATACTTTGCGCCCAGGGTTAAGGCTACCTTTCCCACTTCATCAGTCTTATTTACCAGATCTTCATAACTTACACCGTATGATGAACATTTGAGGCCCCTTGCATCACACATTTTGCGCAAGTCTTCAGGGGTTTGTTTAAACAGGCTCGAAAATTCAATGTCAGTTATCCCGAGGCCTTTTAAGATGTCCAGCGTGCCGGGCACATCCTGGGCAAACTGATTTCGGTAAGTATACGAAACCATACCCGGCGCTTCCGGGAATAATTGCTTTTGAGCGAAGGTCTGGCCGTTAGCTAAACCGGCTATCAGACCCAGCGTTAATAATCCTTTTATTAGGTGACGGATCATATTGCGAAATGGATATATTTAGTTTTAATCAATTAAACTTTAGGTTCCCAACCCGGT
>JBQGEO010000496.1:0-3441 GCA_052039655.1 Pararcticibacter sp. | reverse complement strand
AAAGGCTACGGATTATTCTGGGATAATTATTCACCCACCCTGTTTGAAGACAAAGAAGATAACACCTCCTTTAAATCCGATATCGGTGATTGTATCGACTACTACTTTATGCTCGGAGGAAGCCTCGACGGATCCATCGCTCGCATGCGCAGCCTTACCGGGCAGGCGCCCATGTTCCCCTTGTGGACCTTTGGTTTCTGGCAAAGCAAGGAGCGCTACAAAACTCAGGACGAAGTAGTGGGAGTCGTTCGCAAATACCGCGAACTGGGTGTTCCGCTCGACGGCATTATACAAGACTGGCAGTATTGGGGAAACAATTACCAATGGAATGCCATGGAGTTCCTGAATCCCGATTTCTACGATCCGAAGAAAATGATCAGCGACATTCATCAGATGAATGCCCGCATGGCAATTTCCATCTGGGCCTCATTTGGCCCGAAAACCAAACAGTACCGCGAACTCGAAAAGATAAACGCCCTGTATAATTTTGCTACCTGGCCCGAATCAGGAGTGGAAAAATGGCCGCCCAACAAAGATTATCCCTCAGGAGTAAGAGTATATGATCCCTTCAATCCTGCAGCCAGGGATATTTACTGGAAATACCTGAACAACGGGATTTTTTCCCTGGGAATGGACGCCTGGTGGATGGATTCTACAGAACCCGACAATTTTGATAATAAACCATCGCACACCTATCTTGGCTCTTACCACAAAGTCCGGAATGCGTTTCCGCTCATGTCAGTTGGCGGAGTATACGATAATCAGAGAGCTGTTTCGTCGGATAAACGAGTGTTTATTCTCACCCGTTCGGCCTTTGCCGGGCAGCAGCGCTATGGCGCAAACACCTGGTCGGGCGACGTTAACTCCTCCTGGCAAACCCTCAGGAACCAGATTCCCGCCGGTTTGAATTTCTCCTTAAGCGCCATTCCTTATTGGAATTCCGATATCGGGGGCTTTTTTGCCGGGGCTTATAACCAGCGCTGGAATGATGGAAGCGGTCCTCAGAACCCGGCCTTCCGCGAGTTGTATGTTCGCTGGCTCCAGTTCGCCGCCTTCACCCCGATGATGCGTTCGCACGGTACAGACGTCCCCAGGGAGATTTACCAGTTTGGAAAAAAAGGAGAGCCGGTGTATGATGCCATTGAAAAATCCATCCATTTACGTTACTCTTTGCTGCCATATATCTATTCAGCCGCCTGGGATATCACCAGCCGCCAGTCCACCATGATGCGGGCACTGGTCATGGACTTTGCCGACAAGAAGGTTGTCAACATGAACCATGAGTATATGTTTGGCAAATCCATACTGGTGGCGCCCGTAGTGAATGCTCAGTATACCCCGGAAACACTGGTGAAGTCAACAGCCGAAACCGGCTGGGACAAGAATGATGCTGGCAGCGGCAAAGCCGCTGCTGTAAATTTCACAGAAGCCAGATCATCCAAAGTTTACCTTCCGGAAGGGGTCGCATGGTACGACTTCTGGACAAATGAAAAGATCAGCGGCGGTCAGGAAATAGAGAAGCGGACCACCATAGACGAGATTCCTTTATACGTTAAGGCAGGAAGTATCCTTCCCATTGGCCCCAGGGTACAATTCGCCACCGAAAAAAAATGGGATCACCTTGAAATCCGCGTTTACCCTGGTGCAAGCGGAGAGTTCACCCTCTACGAAGACGAGAACGATAATTACAACTACGAAAAAGGAGCCTTTTCCACCATCCTGTTTAAGTGGGATGACAAAAGCAGAACACTCACGATAGGTGCCCGTAAAGGTTCGTTTCCCGGCATGCTGTCTACCCGCAGGTTCACCATCGTTCTTCCCGTATCAGACGGGAAGAAGGTTTCCGGGGAAATAACCTATGACGGCAAAATGCGGAAGGTTAATTTATAATAAGATAATGCCGGCACCGCAGCAGAGCAAATAGTCATGTCTGGTGCCGGCATCATCTTACTGATCTTCTAACGCTCCTAGAAACGCAATAATTGCTTTCATTTCCCCTTTAGTCAGGTTGAGCCTGTCGCCTGAAAGTGTTTGATTATCTATCTTCATGCCAAGGCCGGTGCCTCCGCCTTTATTATAAAACTCAAGCACCTCATCTAGAGTGCGGTAAACGCCATTGTGCATATAAGGAGCAGTTTTCGTAATATTCCTAACGGTAGGAGTCTTAAACGCATGTTTATATTGCGGATAATGATACAGGGAATATCTGCCTTCATCCGGATCTATCACAGGTTTGACAGTATCCCGGCTGGCAGGAACACCCAAAACCTCCGCTTCACTTTTATTGAACAGGGGAGGAGTCGTTCCGTTAAAGACAGGTGTAAAATGGCAGGTCGCACATTTTGCTTTCCCCATAAACAAGTTAAATCCTTGCTTTTCCTTCCTGGTCAGCTTACTTTTATCACCTTGCATATACCGGTCGAACCTGGAATTGAAGGGAGCCAGCGAGCGGATATACGATGCCAGTGCATGTTGTATACGCCACGCATCTGCCTTGCCCGCGCTGTCATCAAAAGCTGCCCGGAACAAAGATCTGTACGTTCACGCCGAATTGATTCGCTGCGACGCCTGCTCCAGCGATCCGTCCATCTCCTCTTTGTGATGAACCACATCAAGAGCCTGGTCTTCCAGACTACCTGCTTTCAGATCATAGAAGAAAGCGCGTTGCAGACCTGCATAACTGAGGGTCGGTGTATTCCTTAGCAGCGATGCGCCTTTGGTAATGGCAGCCGCTTTAGGCAGCCCGTCGGCGAACGCTTTTGATGGGAGATGGCAGCTGGCACAACTCCTGTCACCCCGGTTTGATAACACCGCATCCTGGAATAATACTTTTCCAAGCACCACCTTTTCCCTGCTGATAAATTCGGTACTGTTGCTCACAAATTTATCGGGATTGAAAACATTTACTCCGAACAGGCTTACTGCATCATCCCGCAGGGAAGAACCGCTTGCTGTAGCAGGAATGTGATGCTTCTTCCGTAACTGATCAATATGCAGGCTGAGGGGATCCAGGTATGCAGTGATAAATTCCAGTCTGTCGAACGCCTCAAAATCCGGGTGCTTTTCCAGGTAAGCAATGGCCTTGCCGACAGGTTCAGGAATGTTCCCCTGTTCATAAGCAGCCAGCACCTTCGCTATCCCGCCAAGCGACGAAGCAGCTTCCGGCAGTGATTGTAGCGCCGCAGGGGTATCGAACCCGGTAATTCCAAGTCCTGTTATTCTGAATATTTCAAGCCTGACGGCATCAAACAGCTGCGCATCGGTAATTTCATATTGTTCGTTGAACCGGGCAATTCGCTTCAGGTTGAGCTGCATCTTTTTCACTTCGTTAAGCAGCTCGGTATAACCAGCGGCAGAAGGCTCCTCATACAGGATCTCTTCCATCACCTGGAAGCCTGTCGGATTCTCAACAAGGTTTTCCCCCAGTTCGATTTCGTCCAC
>JBQGEO010000495.1:0-6988 GCA_052039655.1 Pararcticibacter sp. | reverse complement strand
GTCAAGGTCGATTTTTTTGAAAGTGAGAAGCAGGATATGATCAATTACTACCTGGATATCCTGGAGGATGCTGCGAAGTTTGAAATGATGGTTTATTTTCACGGTTGTATAGTTCCGAGGGGCTGGGAGAGAACGTATCCTAATCTCATGACATCCGAAGCTGTGAGAGGGGCGGAGTGGTATAATAACGGTCCGGAGTTTACAAATACGGCTCCTGAACACAATAGTATTTTGCCCTTTACCCGGAATGTTGTGGGCCCGATGGATTACACGCCCGTTACCTTCACAAATTCCCAGTTTCCCCACCTTACGTCTTACGGACATGAGATGGCTTTAAGCGTTTTATTCGAATCAGGGTTGCAGCATTTTGCTGACCGCCCTGAGGGCTATGATGCATTGCCTGACGCTGCGAAAGCATTTCTTAAAAACGTTCCAAATGCCTGGGACGACATTAAACTGCTGGACGGTTATCCAGGTAAAGATGCAATCCTAGCGCGTCGGAAAGGGGATCAGTGGTATATCGGAGGTATTAATTCGGAACTCAGGGAAAAAAGGAGAACCTTAAAGTTTGATTTTTTACCTGAAGGTGTTCGTTATAAAGTGACCCTTATAGCAGATGGCAAACACGATAAAGTTTTGGACACTCAATATATGGTAACCGGCAGCAAAGGATCTCTGGAAGTGAAAATGCTTCGGAGAGGAGGCTTTGCAGCCGTATTGATACCAATGAACGAAGACTAAAGACTTCAGTTATTTCTCTTTCTTAAACATGATGAAGAGCAGGATTAAAATTTCCGTTTTTATGCTCCTGTTGCCTCTTATGGGGATGGGGCAATCTTATATAGGACATCGTTTGCAAACCGACCGTCTATCCATCAGCCTGACAGCCGGGGTAATGGATATTATTCCCTTGTCTGACAAAGCGGTGAGAGTTCAATGGCATAAAGGGAAACTGAAGGAGGAACGGGAACTGATCTTTACCGAAAAGGTCTCTCATCCTGTATTTAAGGTTGATGAAGCTGGTTCAAAGCTTGTTCTCAAGCTAGATGAAATGTCCGTGTTCTTTGATAAAAGGAGCTGTGCGATCGACTACAGAGATGCAGGTGGGAAGATATTTCTGAGTGAGAAGGCGGGAGGTCGGAAGCTGACCGAATCTTCAGTAGCGGGGGAGCCCTGCCTGGTGGCAGAGCAACGCTTTAATTCTCCAGCCGATGAACACCTCTTTGGACTTGGTCAATTCCAGGACGGTCAGTTTAACCTCCGCAATATAAGCCGGAAGCTGATCCAGGTGAATAGCCAGATTGCAATTCCATTTTTATATTCCAGCAAAGGGTACGGGATTCTTTGGCATCAATACGGTCTTACTTATTTCAACCCCGCTGATAATATTGTGCCGCTTGAGAAACAAACAGGTTCGGCAGGGGAAAATAAAGAGGTTGAAGTAACCACTACTTCGGGAACACAACGGGTGTCGCAACAACAATCGTTATATACCGGCAAGTTTAAAGTTGAAAGAGATGGCGAGTATTCTTTTATGCTCGACCTGGGAGATATGGACAGCCGTCATCTGTTGATTATTGACGGAGTCAGTTGTATTGATCAGTCTAATCTGTGGCTGCCTCCTGCTGCAGGTACGCTCACTCAGCTGAAGGCGGGAGAGCACACGGTGCAGGTTGTTTGCCGGGCCTCTAATAAACCGGTATTGTCCTGGAAGATGACGGATAATGAGACTACCTTCCGGTCGCCCAATGCCCGTGCTCTGGACTATGTTGTGTTTCATGGAAAGAATGCCGACGAGGTGATTGCCGCTTATCGTAACTTGTCGGGAAATGTGCCGATGCTGCCTTTATGGGCTTATGGCTTTTGGCAGTGCCGGGAACGCTATACCTCCGGCAAGCACCTGGTTAGTACGGTTGAAGAGTTCAGAAAGAGAAAATTACCGGTAGATGTGATTGTACAGGACTGGCAATATTGGGGGAAGCACGGCTGGGGAGTGCCGCAATTTGATACAACTCATTATCCTGATCCGGCCGGATTTATCAGGCAACTGCATGACCTGAACGCCCGTTTCTCCATTTCTGTATGGGAAAACCTGGATAAGAGATCGGAGGTAGCAAAGGACTACATATCCTCAAACCTCTACATCCCCAATAGTCCCTGGATTGATATCTTTAATCCTGCAACTCAAAAGACCCATTGGAATGCGCTGAACAAAAATCTTTTTAGCTTAGGCATTGATTCCTGGTGGATGGATGCTACAGAACCGGAAAATGATGCATTGGCTGGAAAACAAACCTGGTTTGGCCCCGGCGAATTTTATAGGCTGACATACCCGCTTTTTGTAAGTAAGGCCGTATATGAGGGGCAGAGAGCAACGAATGATCAGAAGAGAGTCACAATCCTTACGCGCTCAGCTTTTGCCGGACAGCAGCGTTTCGGAACGATTAACTGGTCGGGCGATATAGGCTGGAACTGGGACACTTTCAGAAGGCAGATTAAGGCCGGACTTAATTTTTCACTTACCGGTATGCCGTTCTGGACTACAGATATTGGTGGTTTTTTCCGTCCGGGAACCACCCAGTACACTGATGAAAAGTATCATGAAATTCTTACCAGATGGTTTCAGTGGGGAGCGTTTAACCCGGTTTTTCGGATACACGGTTATCAGACGGAAACAGAACCATGGAAGTATGGAGATAGGGTTGAGTCGAATATGCGAAAAATGCTGAATCTTCGTTACAGGCTGTTGCCTTACATCTATTCGGAAGGGTGGCAGGTTTCAAGCAGCGGCAGTACGATCATGCGGCCTCTTGTAATGGATTTCAGCAATGATGCCAGGGCTTTGGCTCAGTCCTATGAATACATGTTTGGAAGAGCTTTCCTTGTGTCCCCGGTTACAGAAGCGGGAATAAAAGAGAGCTCCGTTTATTTGCCCCGAGGGAATGATTGGTATAATTTCTGGACCGGCTTGCGGTTGAAGGGCGGACAGGCCGTTAAAACGGATGTTCCTGAAGATCAGATTCCACTTTTTGTGAAAGCCGGTTCGATCGTGCCTCTTGGAAAGGTGACACAGTATGCCACAGTGAAGGCGATGGATTCCCTGGAGATAAGAATTTACAGGGGCGCTAACGGGAAATTTATACTTTATGCGGATGAGGGCGATAATTACAATTATGAAAAGGGAAAATACAGGCTTATTCCTTTTACATGGAACGAACAGAAGAATACCCTGACGATAGATGCTATGAAAGGAGAATATCCTGATGCTCCCCGAAGATATGTTTTTGATATCGTATGGGTTAGCCCGTCGGCGGGAAAAGGAGATAGTCTTCCGCTAAGTAAAGAGAGGATAATTTATAATGGAGCCAGAATACAAGTGAAAAGAAACTAGTTTGCCGGGCTTCGCTTGCGGGGGAACGAAAAAGCCTTGCAGGACACTTCATCACATATAAAGAAGTATCCCGCAAGGCTTTTTTATGTCTGGTCCCGGAACATTTAATTGTTCATTGCATTCCCTCTCAGATTTTTATTATTATCCAGTTCTGCCTGTGGAAATGGATAGTAAGTAGCGCGTTCGGTCCAGCCCAGTTGTTTTAGTGGTTCGAGCCATTTCGGATCGGCGCTTCCCCAGCGAAGCAGGTCAAAGTAGCGGAGATATTCACCTGTGAATTCTACATATCGTTCATGAGCGATGACGTTTTTGATGTTGTTCAGCCTCACGCCATTGATAGTAGTATCTTTTGCCAGGAGGCCATCAACATCCGGAATGGTCCCGCGGGAATGCTGGTACCATAAATGAGGCTGCTCTGATGGCACGATGTTGTTTGCACGTTTTCTAACCTCGTTGATGTAAAACTTTGCTCCCGGGAGATCTCCTTTTTCATTTAGGCATTCCGCGTACATTAAGTATACATCTGCGTAACGGAGCAGGCGGTCATTGATGCCATTGTCGAAGTCGGCAACCTGAACATCTGGGCAGTATTTCCGGGTGCCGTACAGATCTTTATTGGTGGCCAGGTTATTCATCCAGTCCGGATAGCTTGTGACCTTACCATCTACCTGGGTATGTTTAGCCCCGTTTTCGCACCAAAGTGTCATATACTTACGCGGGTCTCCCGGTTCGAACTCGTCATGAGTTTTCTTGTTAGGTGCCAGGTTCCACCAGGAGCCGCCGGTACCGTCAAACATACCGATTTCCTGCCAGCGCCATGAAGATGATATATCGTCTCCAAGCCAGCCCGGGCCATTATGCATCTGTATTTCGAAAACAGATTCTGCGTTGTTTTCAGTGGACTCCGCGAAGTTGTCTTTAAAGTAATCGACAAGTCTGTACTCGTTGCTTTCAATTACTTTCTTTAGTTCTGCTTCGGCCTTTTCAAATTCAGCTTTCTGGCCACTTTCAAGAATGGGGCGATACAAATATGCTTTTGCGAGGTAAGCCTGCGCAGCCCCTTTGGTAGCCCGCCCTTTTTGAGCCGCATTGGCATACAGGACGCTTCGTAGAGGCAACAGCTCTGCTGCTTTCTGAAAATCGCTCACGATAAGAGCGTATATCTGTCCCTTTTCCGAATTAGTGGGATAATAATCAGCATCGGAACTGAATGGTTTTTCGACGAGGGGAACCGTTTCTCCAAATAAACAGGCAAGATGCATATAGTGCAGTGCTCTTAGAAAATGTGCCTCACCAAGCATCCTGTTGCGGCGCTGTTCATCAATCTGACCTGTGAAGTTTGTTATCTTATCGATCGCCAGGTTGGAGGCGGAAACACCATTCCAGAGATCTTTCCAGGTGCCTGATGCCATTCCGTCGCTGGCTGGTGTGTTGTATGTGTCCTGATACATCGGTTCCCATTTAAACGTGTGGTTAAAGTCGTCGCCGGGAGCCAGGAGCTCATAATACAAAGAGCGGGCATATCCGCCCTGCACCCTGCCGATCAGAGCCTGGTAAGCGGGTATGATAGTGGTCTCTAATTGATCTGCTGTCTGGTAATACGTATCCGTAGAAAGTTCCTGGGGGTTCAACAGGTCCAGGTTGGGCTTACATCCAGCAGAAAGAGCCAGGGTAAGTAAAAGTATATTTCTGGTTTTTGTCAGCTTTTTCATCTCAAAATATTATAATGTGAACTGTGCTCCTAAAAAGAATTCTCTTGAATTGGGGAAGGTTCGCCCCCAGGGCCTTTGTGCATCAATACCGCGGGCAAGGTTATACCGTGTCTCATCTGATCCTACTTCGGGGTCGTAACCGGAGTAGTCAGTGAATGTCAGCAGGTTTTTGGCGCCGATGTATATGCGTAAGCGGTCCACTTTAAGTCTCTTTGTAACGTGGTCCGGAAAGGTGTACCCGATATTCACGGTTTTGAGCCTTAAGTAAGAACCATCTTCAATGAAACGGCTTGATGCCCGCAGGTTTTGGTTAGGGTCTCCAAGGATTGCCCTTGGCATGTCGGTATTAACGTTGCGGGGATATACTGTTTGGGCGCCTGAAACAGGATTCGTGAAGACAAGTTCTTCCGCCCTGTAGCGGTTGAGGGTAGTGGCGAAGTTATTGTAATAGTGGTACATCCCTTCACCCCAGTATTTGCTGTTATTGTAAATTTCGTTGCCCTGAACTCCCTGCCAGATCATTGAGAAGTCCAGGGTGCCGAATCTCGCGGCGTAGCTGGCATCAATGTTAAATCCATAGCTAAAGTCTGGGATCGGGCTGCCAATAAACGCTTTGTCCTTGTCATTTAATACATTATCTCCGTTCAGGTCCTTAAACCGGATATCGCCCAAACCGGCTTTAGGGGCAAATGCTTTGTCCTGATCGAGCTGTTGCGGCGTAGTATAGAGGCCATTAGTCACGTATCCCCAGAACTCGCCGATAGACCGCCCTACTGCAGTTCTGGTGACATTGTCGCCGCCCGGATTTACCGCACCAAAAAGTATCTCATTATTATTACCAAGACTTAATACTTCATTCTTCACTAATGACAAATTCGCGGAGGCCGAGTAATTGAATTTTCTCGCGGAATTCCGATAAGTAGCAATAAAGTCCCATCCACGGTTCCTGATGTTTCCTGCATTTAGTACAGGGAAATTATCGACATAGCCTGGCACATAAGATATCGGGACGTTTACCAGCATATCTTCGGTCTTTTTATTGTAGTAGTCGAGAGTAAATGACAGTTTGTTGCGGAACATTGACAAGTCTAAGCCCAGATCTGTGGAGTACTGACTTTCCCATTTTACATTTGGATTGGAAGGAGTGAGCGGAAGCGCTCCGGTGACCATTACATCATTGAGGTAATACCATACATGGTCGAAACTGACGGTCCGCTGATATTGATACTGTGCGATGTCTGAATTTCCGAGCAGCCCGTAACTGCCCCTGAGTTTCAGATCATCGATGAAGGAAACATTCTTCATGAAATTCTCCTGACTGATCCTCCAGCCCGCTGAAATGGAAGGGAAGTTTCCATACCGGTAGGCCTTACTGAAGTTGGCGGACCCGTCGCGGCGGAAGTTAAAAGTTAACAAATATTTGCTCTCATAGCTATAATTAAGGCGTCCGAGCATTGAATACATGGCAAACTGGCCGAGGCCTGATCCTACGACTTTGGAGGAAGACATCGTAGTCAATCCGAGAATTAATACGTCCTGGCTTGGAAGCGCTCTTGCGCCGGCATTCACAGCTTTATATCTTGACTCTTCAGAGGTGATACCTGCCAGGGCGCTGAAACTGTGTTTGCCTATACTTTTATCGTACGACAGAGTGTGCTCAAACAGCCACCTGTTATTCTGATTGCTTGAAATATTCAGTTCATCCGGATCGTGGTTTTGATACTGGCCAACTGAATAGGCTGAAATATAGCCCTGTCCCCGGAATCGGTTTAGATCCAAACCTAAATTAAACTTATACTTCAGTCCGGGAATAAACTCATAAGATGCCCAGATATTTCCGTTTGCAAAGAAAGTCTCGTTATTGTTTTCATTGAGATAAGCATTT
>JBQGEO010000494.1:0-2441 GCA_052039655.1 Pararcticibacter sp. | reverse complement strand
ATAACTAATGGTTTTCTTCTTGTCGAAAAACTGGCCGATAGCCCAGGAGCAATAAACTATGCTTATCACACTGGCAATTTGCATTAAATCAAAATGAGTAAGTCCCTGGACCATAGCGAAGACAGCTAAAAACAACATTCCCATCCCCATTACAAAGCACAAAAGGATCAGGATCTCATAGAAATCATTTTTTACGACTGTACTTGTTTTTTAGCCGGTAGCCAATGCCATAAGGAGGAGATTACGACTGAAAGCCGTAGGTTTTATCACATATAAAAGATTGGATCCCCGAGGGTAAAAATAATAAAAATGATTGTCAGATTCTATGGAAAAATTCTTCAATCCCCGATGGGCCGAAAGCCTGTATAAGTAAGCTTAACACTTACTTTACTTTTTTACAACATGCCCCGGCTAGCTTTGATGAAAACAAAATCAAAATGAACAAACATCTATTCAGCCAAAAGGCTGTAAGTATTGCTGTAGCTGTCTTTGTGACTTCTGCTGCCATATTCACGGCTTGTAAAAAAGACAAGAACAAGAACGATCCTGAAACTGTAACTCCGGTTGAACTGGACGATTATTCGGTAAATCCTTCCCTGATCAAAGCGATGCCGGGTTTTGAAAGCCTTAAGATCACGACGCTGATCAGCTCAGACGATGTGTTGCCGGAGTCTCCGGGTTTTATCTTTGGGGCACAGCCGGATGGTGCCGGTATCCTTAAAAACCCCGATGGGGAGGGATTCATCATGATCAATAATCATGAAATATTGCAGTCGGTTTCGCGGGTCTATCTCGACAAGAATTTCAAACCGGTAAAGGGTGAATATATCGTGGATTCAGACGGCGGCATGACGCGCCTTTGCTCGGCTACTATGGCTACCCCTGAAGAACACGGTTTTGCGAAACCTGTTTTTCTGACTGCGGGTGAAAGCGGTGCTGAGTCTATGATCCACGCGATCGACCCGTTAGCGCCTGCCGAGAAGAAGAACAACCAGAGAACGGTAGCTGCTCTTGGACGCTGGAGCGCCGAAAATGCGGTGCCACTGCCTAAAGGAAGTTTTGCCGGCAAAACCGTTATCCTCATCGGCGACGATGACAGTGACGGACAGCTGGCGATGTATGTTTCAAATACACAGGGCGACCTGCAAAACGGAAAACTGTACGTAATGAAGCGGACCAATAATGATCCGGTTGAAACCAATATGAGCAAAGGGCAGGCTTATGATGTTGAATTCGTGGAACTGGATAATGTAAAGAGCAGCACCGGGGCGCAATTGCAGCAACAGACTGTCGACAAGAAAGCCTTAATGCTTGCCCGTGTAGAAGATATTGATTACAGAAAAGGAAGCCCTGAGAACGGGCGCGAGATCTATTTTACCGCAACTGGTGTGAGCCAGGGTGATAAGCTAACCCCGGTGAGCGGAAAAACCATGTGGGGCCGCGTGTATAAATTAGTACTGGATGCTTCTAATCCACTGAGGGGCAAACTGGAAGTAGCGGTAGATGGTGCAGATAACCCGGGCAACAGCATTGTGAACCCAGATAATCTCTGCGTTACCGACAACTACGTGTACATACAGGAGGACGGGGATTCGTTTTACAAGAACAATAACCATGACGGGACAATCTGGCAGTTTTCAATGGCCGACAAATCCCTAAAGGCGATGCTGCAGATGAACCACCGCAGGAACGATGCTACATTTAACAGCAAATACAATCCATCGAACAGTACACAGCTGAGCACCTGGGAGTATGGTGCGATGTACGATGTATCGAACCTGACGGGTATCCCCAATACGTTTGTCGTGAACATTCACCCGCACACCTGGACCAGTGAAAAATATAAAAATGCTGACGGCGGCACCACGCGCCTGACTAACAACAGCGAAGGTGGCCAGGTGGTTATCGTTCGCGGTGTTTCGAAATAATCAAGACTTTTTTATAAATCCCTCTGCGCTGCGACCGCGGGGGGATTTACTGCATTTAACAATCCCTCTCCTACTATGCTTGCAAGGTATCGTATTATCACCCGACTCCTCATTTTAGTGACTGTTACCATGCTATGCATGTATTGCACAAACATCCGTACCGCTCCGTCTGTCACGGTGAAACAGTCATTCGATGAAGATCTTGCCTTGCTGCAGTCTATAGTCGATCAGAAATTGCTGCCGGCGGTGAGGCGATCAGACGAAGGCCGGGCCAAAAGGGCATTCGTGGAGGCCAGGAAGCAGTATAAAGCCATTGAATACTACATTGAATATTTTTTCCCGGCAACGGCTGTAATGTTAAACGGCGCGCCAGTGGACGAAATCGAACTGGGGGAAAACCTTGTTGAGAATCCGACAGGCTTCCAGGTGATGGAAGAGATCCTGTATGAGGAGCCTTCTGCCGCTGGTTATACCGAGCTGCTTAACGAAGTGAAAAAGATGCAGCTCAACCTG
>JBQGEO010000493.1:0-2540 GCA_052039655.1 Pararcticibacter sp. | reverse complement strand
TATCTGGATGCCCAGGTTCAAAAACACTATGGCTTTGATCTCTACGAACAAAGTAGTGAAATGGCCGGGTACATTATTCAATATGAACAGGATATAAGAGCAATCGGAACATTTTATTCTCCAAGAGAGGTGACCCGATTCTATAGCAGGGCATATCGTCCGGTACTCAACTCTCCTGAGCAACGGAAGCGTTTACTGGAGATTGACAGCGGGTATCTTGACAAGTTGAAATTATTGAATTTTGATGGGATGAACGTTAACGGCAAAGTTGACTATATACTTCTCAAACGTAATATAGAAGAACATCGCCGGGATTTGCTGGAGGAAGAAAGGAAATATGGCGCGATCGTCCAATATATACCTTTTGCGGATAAGATATACGAGGCCGAGAGAGGAAGGAGACGTGGGCTATCGCCGGATGCCCAGAAGCTTGCAGGAGAACTTCATCTCATGGCTGGAGAAGTGAAGGACCTTACCGCCGCATTTGAAAAGAATGTTTCTTCTATGGATAAATCTTTAGCATCTATGGGTGCTGATGCGGTGACAGGATTGAAGCTCAGGTTGAAGGGAGTTTATGAGTTTTACTCCGGATATGACCCTCTTTTTAGCTGGTGGGTACCCGCTCCGTATCGTCAGCTTGATTCTGCATTAAACAGATACGCTAAACTGATTGATTCTAAAGGGAAGCTGAAAACCTCTCAGAAAGAAGATAAAAGCGGGATTACCGGAACACCGATCGGAAGAGAAGAGTTGTTAAGGCAGTTGAAGGTGGACATGATCCCCTATACTCCGGAACAGCTGATAGCGCTCGCAAACAGGGAGTTTGCATGGTGTGACCGGGAGCTGCTGAGAGCATCCGCAGAGATGGGCTTTGGAGACGACTGGAAGAAAGCCCAGGAAAAAGTTAAAAACAGCTATGTCCCGGCCGGCAGACAACCCGAACTTATCCTGAAGCTTTATAATGATGCGGTTTCTTTTATTAAGGAAAAAGATCTTATTTCGATACCCCCGCTGGCTGAAGAGACCTGGGAAATGATTATGATGAGCCCTGAAAGACAACTGGTCAACCCCTTCTTTACAGGGGGAAGAGAGATCAGCATATCCTACCCTACAAGCAGCATGGAACATGACGATAAACTGATGAGTATGAGGGGAAATAATCCTTACTTTTCGAGAGGTACAGTGCAGCATGAACTTATTCCCGGCCATAATCTCCAGTTTTTTATGAACAGCAGATATAAACCCTACCGGGATAATTTTCAGACTCCTTTCTGGACCGAAGGATGGTCATTATACTGGGAACTGCTTTTATATGATCTCGGATTTGCCCAAAAGCCGGAAGAACGCATCGGGATGCTTTTTTGGCGTATGCACCGTTGTGCGAGAATTATTTTTTCTCTAAATTACCATCTCGGAAAGTGGACACCACAGGAGTGTATCGATTTCCTGGTTGACAGGGTAGGACATGAACGTGCAAATGCGGCGGGAGAGGTAAGAAGATCGTTTGAGGGAGGCTACAGTCCTCTTTACCAGGTTGCCTACCTGGTAGGAGGTTTACAGTTCATGAGCTTGAAAAAGGAACTGGTGGATACGGGAAAGATGACTTACAGACAATTTAACGATGCTATCATGAAAGAAAATGGGATGCCTGTGGAAATGGTAAGGGCTATACTGATCAACCAGCCGCTTAAGAGAGATTTTTCAACGGGCTGGAAATTCGATTAAGTTATGAGTTAATTAAGTTATAAGTAGTAAGTTATAAGTTATAAGTGACGGGCTTCTGATGTTATTGCTACATAAATTATAGGTTCTGATGTATTTATCATTCCCTGAGATCATCTGCTTTACTAGAGTAAAGGTCATTTTTCTATTCATAGCTATATTATTCAAAAATCAAACTGAATGCTAATACTCACAACTAAAACTCACAACTAGGTACCCAGTACTTACTGCTTACGACTTATAACTTACGACTTACAACTTAACATACTACAACTTTTATGAGTGAAAATACGTCTTTCAAACCATCATTGCGCCTGATAGATGGAACCATGCTTGTTGCGGGTAGCATGATAGGGTCAGGGATTTTTATTGTGAGTGCTGATATCAGCAGAAATGTAGGAAGTGCCGGGTGGAGGATGGTGGTGTGGTTGATCACTGGTTTTATGACCCTTACCGCTGCTCTGAGTTACGGAGAGTTAAGCGCCATGTTTCCGAAGGCTGGCGGGCAGTATGTGTACCTGAAAGAAGCGTTCAATCCCCTGATCAGTTTTATGTATGGATGGAGCTTTTTTACCGTTATACAGACGGCCACAATAGCGGCAGTTGGGGTCGCCTTTGCAAAGTTTACAGCTTACATCTTTCCTGTATTCAGTGAAAATGATGTAGCAATTGATCTGGGATTTTTAAAAATATCACCGGCGCAGTTGCTTTCGATCCTGGTAATTACCTTTCTTACCTATATCAATACCAGAGGTGTCAATAATGGTAAGATTATTCAGACTGTTTTTACCATGACTAAATTGCTGAGCCTGCTGGGG
>JBQGEO010000492.1:0-2160 GCA_052039655.1 Pararcticibacter sp. | reverse complement strand
TTTCTTTTCCGTTACGGTCTACGCGATAAATATGTCTCCAGCCGTCTTTCTCACTTACCCAGATAAACTCTTTTCCTCCCGCTATCCATTCCCAGCCCGATGGATCATCATCATTCCAGCGGCTTTTTATGTCAATCCATGCTTTATCCTGCTCCGTATGTATCGTTTTTACTGTTCCGCTCCCGAGGTTGCAGAGCATAACCTTACTTTCATTCTGTTTACGGTTCAGTTGCTGAATGATGAGCTCGTTCAGGTTCGTTGTCCATTCCATGCGGGGAATATAATGCTGCACAGCATCTCCCGGTACTTTCACCCATTCAACACTTCCTCCGTCTGCTCCCACTACACCAATCCTGCAGGCACTTGGATCCTGTCCGGCCTTCGGATACTCTACGGGCACGTTGAAAGAGTAAATGGAATCGGTGGTGTTCAGCATCAGGTAATTCCGGATTTTTGTTGCATCAATTTGCCAGAAGGCAATCTTCCTGCTGTCCGGAGACCATCTGAAACCGTCCCGGCATCCAAACTCTTCCTCATATACCCAATCAAAGGTTCCGTTGATCATGCGGTCGGTACCGTCAGTGGTCACCCTGGTCACTTTTCCGCTTGCGAGCTCTTCCGTGTAGATATTATGCCGGCTCACGTAAGCAGCTTTGCTGCCGTCCGGAGAGATTTTCGCAAACATGAGGGAAGATATGGGCAAACCCTTTCCCAACTGCCTGAGAGTACGGGAAGCAATATCATACACATAATAATCACCACGGGTATCATATCTCCAGACCTTCTTCGTGTTGGTCATAATCAATACCTTTTTCCGGTCAGGCGAAAACAAAAAACGCTTTACAGAAACTGGAGCGCCGTTTCCAGGCAAGGTTAATGCCTGTTTATCAATAAAAACGGTCTTGGTTCCCGTTCTCATATCCGTCCCGGTAATCCCTTCCGGATCTGCGGAATAATAGGAATAACCATCCTCCGACCATTGAGTCACCTGCCTGGCCTGGCCGGAAACAGAAATACTTACTGACTGAAAAACAACGGAAAGGCCAAGGACCAGTACAACCTTAGCACTGTAACTTTTTAATCTCTCTGAAATAGAATACATTTTAATAAGCAAAGTATACCGCTAACCTACGTTTTTTAAATAATTATCTATGTATTCACGTGGAGAATTTCCTATAATACTTTTGAATACCCTGTTAAAATTGGTAATGCTGTTGAAACCACAATTATATGCTACGGCTGAGATACTGTCATACATACCATTCGTCAGTCTTTTACAGGCCTCATTGATGCGTGTTTCATTCAGGAATGAGATAAACGTATGGCCCGTATGTTTTTTAAAGTAGCGGCAGAATGCCTGAGGGGTCATATGGGCAGCATCTGAGACATTTTCGAGCGTAATGTCTTTACTGTAGTGCTGCAGAATATAATTATAGATATTACTGATCCTGATTCCTTCATTCTCACTGAAAGAAGCAGCATTGCCAAATGAAGAAAGAGGCTGAAGCTTCACCTTCATTTTGCTCAGGAACTTCAGCAGGAGAAAGAATTGCATGAGCTGGTCGGGCCCGCTGGCCGCCTGCACTTCCCGCATCTGCATGGAGACCTCTTCAGCATACATGGAAGGAACCTTAAATCCCTGGGCGTTCTGATCAATAAATGCCTTAAATGACTTCATCTCGGGAAGTCCGAACAAAGACGCCAGCGGACCGCATGGGTTAAAAAACAACATCAGGGAACTAGCCTTTTTGCTGTCGTCATTTCCGAAATACTCCGGGTTGCTTTTAAATAAATGCGGCTGATTCGGCCCGACGAAATAAATTTCTCCCGGTTTAAATCCATGCATATTATTTCCGGCTACTAAAGTCCCCTCCCCCTCCTGGATCCATGCTATCTGAGCCTCGGTATGACGATGAAGATAGGGATAAAAATGCGGAAGATGGTCTTGCTGCACTATTACACTTTTGTCGTGAGCTACAGGAATGGTGAATTGCAATACTTTCATAGAGTGCTCGGATTTTGATGAACTCAATTTACAAATATTACCTCATTATTAAAAGAGTATTAATCTAAGCGGTTAAAATATAAGAAGTCTTTGTTAATTTAAGGTTAAAAATATCTTTCCGACAATAACAGAGGGCGTTTAAATAAAAAAAAGAG
>JBQGEO010000491.1:0-13853 GCA_052039655.1 Pararcticibacter sp. | reverse complement strand
GTAATGCCGGATATTTGTAAAAATCGTTCCTTAAGGAGTCCTGGACTCCTGCATAGTTTAAGGTAACGGAGCGGGAACTGAAAAAGACGCTCCCCTGAACACGGGTGTTCTGACGGGCATAACGGATCTGATCCGGAATTTGCTTCCAGTCATTCCATCCTGGCCTGCGTTCTATCGCACGGTAGGCAGCGTGACCGATGTAAAGATGTCTTCCATTTGTATTGTTACTCCACCAATCCACCAGCTTTTCGTACGGTGCTGCCCTGTAATAAAAAGGGAAATATATCTGAGGGTTAATGTAGTCGAGCCATTGTTCCCGCATCCATTTTCTCGCGTCGGCATAAATCGTTCCGTAACTGTCGAGGCCGGCGCTTTCAGAACCCTCGGGATCCTGCCCTTTGTTCCTCCATATTCCAAATGGGCTGATCCCGAATTTTACATATTTTTTAATGGAATGAATTTGAACGGAGAGTTCATGGATAAGGGTATCGACATTATGACGCCGCCAGTCACCTATATTTTGAAAGTTGTTTCCGTATGTTTTAAAGGTTTCTCTGTCTTGAATGACCTGGTTCTTTTCAGGGTAAGGGTAGAAATAATCATCAAAATGAACACCATCGATATTGTAATTTTTGACAACATCTGTTACTACCTGTATAATATAACTTCTTACTTCGGGGATGCCCGGGTTGAAGAGCTTACGGCCCGCATAATTGAAAAACCATTCCGGGTGCTTTTTGGTGATATGGTCAGCACTGATATCCGAAGGAGAAAGGGTAGTGGAAGCTCTGTACGGGTTAAACCAGGCATGCAGTTCCATCCCCCTTTTATGGGCTTCCTCGATGGCAAATTCGAGAGGATCATAATACGGTGCCGGTGCTTCCCCTTGCTTTCCCGTAATAAACCTGCTCCACGGCTCCCTGCCTTTTGCATAAAAAGCGTCCGATGCGGGCCTTACCTGGAACATGATAGCATTTATCCCGTTCTTCTGGTGTTCGTCAAGAATCCTTAAAAGCTCTTCCTTTTGTTTGTTTGCAGACAATCCGGGCCGCGAGGGCCAGTCAATATTTGCTACGGTGGCTACCCATACGCCGCGAAATTCCCTTTTTGGGGGGGCCAGGCTAAGATCGCTTTGCCCGGTTGCTTTATAACAGGAAGCAAAAAAGATAGCCGTCATCAACCAAAATCTAAACATTCCTTCTCTCTTTTTATTTAAAACCATAGATGCTTATCCTGATATTGACCTTTAACACAGGTTGTTAATTGTTTGGGAGGCAAAGATAAGGTAAAAAAGTAAATATGCTGACGGAGCTTCTGCTGATATGAGAGGGTGTAGCCATCAGAAGGACTGTAAAAGTGCTTTTAAATATTATATTTGTCTTCAGTATAGGTTGACGCAATATTTATTTCCAAATTTAGTTATACTGGGAGAGCGCATAGTTTGCATGGCAAGCTGTTTGATCTAAACTCCTGGTGTTTAAAAGCTCAAAATAAGAATATTATGGATGTTGTTAATTCAGAGCCGACTCCCCGAAGAGACTCAAATAAGGTGTATTTTTTAATACTTGTTATTGTTGCCCTTTTAGGTACAAATGCATATCTCCTGGTTAAAGATAAGAAGTCTAATAACAAGATTATTACATTAACCGACGAGAAATCCCGGATGGAGATCGAGATAGATAAGATTGAGGCTGAACTGGATAAAGCAAATAACTCCAATGTGAAGTTATCAAACCAAATGCAGAGTGACCAGGAGCTTGCCCGGCAGAAGATCAATGAACTGCGGGAGCAGCTGAACAGGGGGAAGCTTACACAAACCGAACTGGCAAAGGCTCAGAAAGAGATAAAGGAGCTCCAGTCTTTTGTTGCCAGATATACTGCTGACATTGAAGGGCTGCAGAAAAAGAACAGGGAGCTTACAGTAGAAAGAGATAGTTTGAAGACTACCGTTGCAAACGTGAGTGAGCAGGCTTCAAAGCTGGAGCAGCAAAACACAGAGCTTAATGATAAGATGAAAGTTGCTGCTGCTTTAAAAACAGGGAGCCTGAATGTTATCCCTCTTAAAGTCCGGGGGAATGGCAAGGAAACGGATGTGAGCAGGGCAGGAGCAGCAAAGAAGCTGAAGATAAGCTTTACTGTGGCTGATAATGCAATAGCCGCAAAGGGAATGCATGATGTGTATGTGAGAATTGTCGATCCGAATGGAAATCTTATTGTTACGGACAATGGAAGCTTGTTTACTTCTGATGGCGATGACCTTCAATATACTTACAAAACCTCTATTGAGTTTGATAATTCACGCGGAAAGGTGTTTAATATAGACTGGACTAATCCAGGGGCTTTTCAAAAAGGATCTTACACGGTGATCCTTTATTCTGATGGGTACACCATGGGTATGGGAACTGTGAGCTTGAAATAAACCGTCAGGAGCTTAGGGGTAAATCAATGTGAAATGTAGTCCCTTTTCCTGGTTCTGTCGTAAAATGAATGCTTCCCAGCATGTTTTCGACAGCCTGCTTCACAAACGCCAGGCCAAGTCCCGTTCCTGAAGTTTTGGTAGTAAAATTAGCATTGAAGATTTTCTCCCTGAGTTCTTCACTGATGCCGTTCCCATTGTCTTCTACTTCTATGTGTACCTGTCTGTCTTGCGGATAAAGGCGGATCACGATTTTCTTTTCACGTTCTTCAGGTATCGCTTCTATTGCGTTTTGCAAAAGATTATTAAATATTCTAAGAAGATGATCCTTGCTTCCGTTCACGATCAGCGGCTTCTCTGTAAATTCGAATGGAATAGTATGGCCGTTTAACCTGAAAGAACCGACAGATTTTTCGATCACCTCTATCAGATCTATATTCTCCAGCGGAGCATCGGGCAGCTTGGCGAAGTTGGAGAATTCGGAAGCAATGAGCGCCAGGCTTTCTATCTGCTCGATAAAGGATCTGCTGAATTTTGCAAATTTCTTATCGAAGTTCGGATCTTTTTCCCTCCATGATTTTTCGAGCAGCTGAACGCCGAGTTTTAATGGAGTAAGTGGGTTTTTGATTTCATGTGCCACCTGTTTAGCCATTTCGCGCCATGCAGATTCCCTTTCCGATCTTGCCAGCTTGCGTGCACTTTCTTCAAGTGCAGTGATCATATTATTATACTCTTTAATTAAGGTTCCAATCTCATCGTTGCTGTTCCATCGTATTGGCTCATTTCTGCTGCCGATTCGGATTTCACTCAGACTCTTGCTTACCAGGATCAGGGGATAGGTAATCTGGTTTGCCAGGAAAATCGCAAATAATGTTATGGCAACCAATACAAGAGCGTAAACATTGATAATAGTATTCAGGTATTGACCGATGCGCTGGTCGTAATCTGTTTCATTCGAGAAGTAAGGAAGAGACAGGTAAGCGATGGTTTCATTTCTGCTATTGCGAAGAGGTTTATACGCTGAAATAAATTTCATTCTGCCAACCTGTTCGGTATTAATAAATTCTGACCTCTGAAACTTATTAAGAAAGATGTAGGCAAAAGCGTTCATTTTGGGTTCTACAAAGCCGTTTTCATAGATCTTGTTCTGAGTTGTATAAATCAGTTTTCCCTGGAGGTCGAAGAGGTTGAGGTCGGTTGCATTTATATCTGCAAAGGAATGCAGGGCATCTTCATTATCGGCTAAAGAGCCTTCCTTAAAGATCTGGTTTTTCTCTATTCCGGTAGTAATCTGGTCAATTTGCTTTACAGCATCTTCCTGGAGCTGTTGCCTGAATTGCCTGCTAATGCTGATATAGGTGATAACACCGACAATGAGAAGTGTGAGAATAATTGCAGAGACCAGGGACGCCTGTATTCTTGTGCTATAGAGTATCCTTTTTCTTGAAAAGATATGAGCAAGTTTGCGAGCTGTTAACTTGAAGTTTTCATCGTGTATTACCAGCCACGCCTGGTGAATTCCCAATATCACGACAGACAATACGATCATCACCAGGAAGAGGAATGAAACAGAGCCAAGTTTCATAATCCAGGTAGTTACGGGCTGACTCACTACAATAACTTTTTTGGAGTTAGGCTTATAGATAAGATGGTTGTACCCATTCTTTTCCAAAAAGACAAAGCTGTTGTCCTTCCCTTTAAAGTCATTGTTTACCAGGTTGTATATGTAGGTGCCATTTTGATTGAGCAGTAGTCCGTTAAGGTAAAATGCGAATGAATAGTTCTGAAGGTCTTTATCCACATACATTTTATTGTCTACCAGGACTTCCGGTACTTCTCTTGGATTCTTCACCGTTGCTGACTTCAGGGTAAGCAAGAGAGTTCCGAGAACCCGTTCTCCTTCTCTCACTGGAATAATGGCGAAATAGTGCTGATATCCAAACGTGTTATTGATCCTGTAGAAGTTCTCAGAGACTTTTATAGAACCAGCGAGCACGAAATTTCTGAATATTCTGATCTCTGCGCTATCGGGAGATGTATTTTCCTGTCCCGGGAAATAAGTATGTACATCAAATTCGTAACGTGAAAGGTAACCATCAAAGTACAGCTTGCGCAGTTTGTCTTTAAGTGAAGATCTGTCCTTACCGCCTGCTTTGAAATACTCTTTAACGAAATTGTCTTTCAGTATTTCCTGTTCAAGGGAAAAAAACAGGAGAACGGCATTGGGATCATCTGCCGACTCGAGCCGGTATGCTATCACCTGCCGGTGATCTCTTTCTTTGATGTACTGAAATGATGATAGTTTTATAGATGCTATAATAGAGAAAAGCAGTACAACTAGTACGAAAATAAGGTAGTTATAAGCTTTGTTGTCAGTGTAAAATGCCCAGCCCTTGATGAAAACGATTATGCTGAAGAGGAGTGTGTAAACAGCAAAAGTTCCGCTTATGGCCTGCGCCAGCAAAATAATCCCTATTGAAATGAGGAATATCTTTAGCTTTTGGTTGTTGGAAAGTGGTAACCCTGCTCCTAGTGCCAGGAAAATCTCAAGGAGCAGATACAGATTAAACGCGCCGATACACATCAGCAGGATACCGATCCAGCTGTAGATGTCGAGATAAAGGATATTTGTTAGGTTGAAATTAATATTCGAATTTACGATGAGTTGGTAAAAAATATCACTTTGCTGGTTAGCTATTGCGTAAATAACCACGCCTAAAGCGATAAATATGACGGCTCCTGCTTTATCGGGTATAGAATGACTGGCAAGTCTGATCTTCTTACGATAGCTGTAAAAAAAGCATAATAACCAGCTCATGGCAATGGTAGTAAGGAGGAAGTCACCCAGTGATCTGAAAAAGTAGCCTCCTGAATAATGCCTGGGATCAAAAAGACTGAGATTGAAATAGGAGGAAAACACCGGAAACTCGACTGAAGCGATCTTCAGAATCAGGAAGTATAGAGCAAATAATCCGATAGCAGATTTTATATGTCCTCTTGATGCAATGAATGTACTGATCTGGTTGACGAAAATCGTCATAAACAAAACAGTCAGGGCGATCATCCATAGCTCAAGTTTTGAATAAAAACTATTTATGACAGATGATTTAAGCTTAACAGACAGAATAAAATGTCCGTCGCTGTTTTTTATATTATATACTTTTTTATCGTTCAATCCTGCGATATCAAGATTGTTTTCTTCTATAAGATCAGGTGCAAAAGAGTTTTTCAGGTACCGGTTTTGAAATGGGTACTCGGCCTTAATCGGAATGATACACACTACAGAGAATGGTCCTTCAGATTTCCTGATGGCTTCGTACCATCCATTTCTTGTTTTAAGCCTGTTACTTCCTTCTTTCAGTCCCGCATCCGTAGTAGGAACGATTCTGTTTGCTCCCCAGAAAACGAGTTGCTCATTGTAATAGGTATGGAGATAGATAGATCGCTTATCCCTGAAGTCCTTAATTAACTCTGCTGCCCGTGCCGGATTTTTGTGAATGGACTGCAAGGCCTTAAAATTTGCTTTGTTGTTTAAAAAGCTCTTCACGAACCTTTCTTTTTTCTGAAGGTTTTGCTCAATGGTGCGCGCATCCGATTCCAGTATCTGGCCTTTATCGAAGTTGAAATGCACAGATACAGCGGTTGCAGCAAACCCTATTGTGAGAATAAAGAGGAGTAAACGTATTTTAAAGGCTGAAGTCACAAAGCGGATGATTAGGATGAAACTCTAGCAGATAACAAAAGGATACAGGCTGTGTTTGACAACCGGTATCCTTTATCTTTTTATGCTGTGGTCTGGGCGCTGGCGGTTTCCACAGAGCGGTCTACTTTTTTCACCAGGCCCTGTAATACATTTCCTGGTCCTACCTCTGTAAATGAGGTAGCTCCGTCTTCCAGCATTTTTTTGACGGTTTGCGTCCATCTTACCGGGCCGGTAAGCTGAGCTATAAGATTGGCCTTTATCGTGTGGGGATCGGTATGCGGTTTTGCATCGATATTCTGATAAACCGGGCATACCGGCGATTTAACCTGAGTTGCCTCAATAGCGCTTTCAAGTTCGGCACGGGCGGCTTCCATTAAAGGTGAGTGAAAAGCACCGCTGACATTTAATTTCAGTGCTCTCCTGGCTCCGCGTTCTGTCAGTAAAGCGCATGCTTTTTCTACGCCTTCGATACTGCCCGAAATGACAAGCTGGCCGGGGCAATTGTAATTAGCAGGCACCACTATTTCGCTTACCATCTGGCAGACTTCTTCAACTGTATAATCATCCAGTCCAAGTATCGCAGCCATTGTTGACGGCTGGATCTCACACGCCTTTTGCATGGCATTCGCCCGGGCAGAAACAAGCCTTAGTCCGTCGTCAAAAGTTAACGCACCTGTTGCAACAAGAGCGGAGAACTCGCCGAGTGAATGACCCGCTACCATATCGGGCTGGAAATATCCGCCAAGTGAATCAGCTAGTATGACAGAGTGAAGAAAGATTGCCGGTTGGGTTACTTTTGTTTGTCTGAGCTCCTCTTCGGTGCCATCGAACATAATATCAGTGATCCTGAATCCTAATATTTCATTCGCTTTTTCAAAAAGCTCTTTTGCTTTAGCATCCTGGTAGAGCTCTTTTCCCATACCGGGAAACTGGGATCCTTGTCCCGGGAATATATATGCCTTCATATATTTTTATCTATAGGCTGTTAATAATAAAAAAATCTAGTCAAGACTTGCAGTAATAAGCCGTAAGAATTCGGCCCTGGTTCTCTCATTTGCAAATGCACCTGTAAATGCAGATGTAGTGGTTACAGAATTTTGTTTTTGTATGCCCCGCATAGACATGCATAAATGCTTACACTCGATGACAACAGCTACCCCCAGAGGATTGAGTGTTTCCTGGATGCAATCCCTGATTTCATTGGTAAGGCGCTCCTGTACCTGGAGCCTTCTCGAATACGCTTCCACTACTCTTGGAATTTTACTGAGGCCAACTATATGTCCGTTGGGGATATAAGCCACATGGGCTTTTCCGAAGAAAGGGAGCAGGTGATGTTCGCACATAGAATAAACTTCAATATCCTTTACTACTACCATCTGGCTGTATTCTTCTTTGAACATAGCGCTCCTGAGAATTTCATGAGGCTTAAGGTCGTAGCCATGTGTCAGATACTGCAGTGCCTTAGCCACGCGTTCGGGCGTTTTTAAAAGTCCTTCTCTTGAGGGATCTTCCCCTATATCGGAAAGGATTTCGCTATAGTGTGAGGCTATCCGTTCAATCTTAACAGGATTATAACGATCTATCTTTACATAACCGTCAAGCTCATTTTCTTCTGCCATGTGATTAACTTCGTTCTCTTTCATGTTATATTTTATAATGGCTGATCCTCGCCATAGTATTCTGCATAATTATTTTCTGTTTCAACCAGTTTCACTTTGTAGAGGGTTACTCCGCGTTGTTCAAGGGGCAGCTTTAGTTGATTAAAGATCTCTGTAGCCAGCACTTCTGTGGAAGCCATTTTATCTTTCATAAAGTCGACGTCAAGATTGACATTTTTGTGGTCGAGTTTTTCCGTTACGTGCAGCCGTATGATTTCTTTGAGTGTTTTGAGGTCTATAAGATATCCGGTTTCGGGATTGATCTCTCCCTTCACGGTGACGAAAAGCTCGTAATTATGGCCGTGCCAGTTAGGATTTGAGCATTTTCCGAACACTTGCATATTTCGCTCATCGCTCCATTCCTCCCTGTACAACTTATGTGCGGCATTGAATTGTTCTCTTCTGGTAATGTATATCATTTAAATATAATAAAGTACAAATATACTTAAAACTGAGTGCACGGCTTACCCGCTACGTGTTGCAATCTGTATCTTCGCGATATGAAATTGCTTCTGGTAACTGCTACCCCTGAAGAAATACAACCCCTTTCCTCGCTTTTTGATTTCAGGGAAGGCCCGAATATAGTGAATGGCAATGAGATTTTTATTTTGGTGACGGGGGTGGGGATGGTGGCTACTGCGTGGTCGATGGGACAGGCCCTTGCTTCAGATACGTTCGATTTTGCGCTTAATGCGGGTATAGCAGGAAGCTTTAGCCGGATCTTGAACCCTGGTGATGTTGTCAACGTTGAAAAAGACTGTTTTTCTGAGTTAGGGGCGCAAGACCATGATGACTTTTTATCCATCGATCACTTAGGATTCGGACGGAGTATTGAATATCCTGTTTCTGGCCAGATTTCGGATGCTCTTCTTGATCACCTGCCAAAGGTCTCTGCGATCACAGTAAATACCGTGCATGGCAATGAAGAAAGCATTGAACGGACAGCAGCAAGGCTTAATCCGCATATAGAGACAATGGAGGGCGCTGCCTTTTTTTATTGCTGCAGGATGAAATCACTCCCCGGACTACAGGTTCGTGCTGTCTCAAATTATGTTGAGAGACGAAACAGAGCGGCCTGGAGTATACCTCTTGCGATTGGTAATCTTAATAAGGAACTTACACATCTGCTTAATAAATTAGTATGAAACTTACACTTGGTTTTTCCCCCTGCCCGAATGATACATTTATCTTCGATGCTATGATCCATCATAAAATTGATACAGAAGGTCTTGAATTTGAAGTATTCTATGATGATGTGGAAACGCTTAATCATAAGGCGTTTGATGTGAACCTTGATATCACGAAACTCAGCTTTCATGCTTTTGCTTTTGCCGTGGAAGATTATGCTCTTCTCGATTCGGGAAGTGCCCTCGGTTTCGGAGTCGGCCCGCTTCTGATTTCCAGGGATGAAATTACCCCGGATCTTTTAAGACAGGATCCCGCCGGTTATACAGAAAGTGGACGGCCCCTGAAAATTGGTATACCCGGCAGGTTTACAACAGCAAATTTTCTTTTTAGCCTGGCATTTCCTCATTTGACGAATAAGGTGGAGATGGTATTCTCTGAAATTGAGGATAGCCTGCTGAAGGGTGATATTGACCTTGGCCTTATTATTCATGAAAACCGATTTACTTACCAGGATAAGGGACTGAAAAAAGTAATCGATCTGGGTAGCTTTTGGGAGGAACAGACCGGGTGTGCAATACCTCTTGGGGGAATTGTAATCAAGAGAGAGCTGCCCGGCGAGATAAAGCAGAAAGTGAACAGGGTTTTAAAGAAAAGTGTTGAATACGCGTTTGAAAACCCTAAGTCGGGGATAGAATTTATCAGACAGCATGCGCAGGCGATGGATGAGGAAGTGATGTATAAGCATATCGAACTATATGTAAACAAATATTCTGTAGATTTGGGCGCAGAAGGGCGTAAGGCGATAAAACTTCTTTTTGATACGGCATTGTCGAAAGAGATTATTCCTGATCTGAAAGAGGATATTTTTTTAAATGAATAATGGGCCTGAAGCTCAGCGCTTATTATTCTTCACAGATTAACATATAACACATGATCATAGTTACCGGAGCTGCTGGTTTTATTGGAAGTTGTTTAGTAAGTAAGCTAAACGATGAAGGATATTTCGACCTGATATTAGTGGACGATTTTTCGGATCCCGAGCAGAATAAAAATTTCGAAGGAAAGCGTTATTCGAAACTGGTAGACAGAGAGGATTTCATTGAATGGATACGGTCCAATCATCTGCATATTCAGTTCATCTTTCATCTGGGAGCCCGGACAGATACTACAGAGTTTGATTACGGAGTGCTGAACCGGCTTAATCTGGAGTATACTAAACAGGTGTGGAATGTGTGTGTTGAATTTGGCCTTCCTCTTGTTTATGCATCTTCCGCTGCAACTTACGGATTGGGAGAGGAAGGATATGAGGACAATGAGAATAAGCTGGACAGGTTAAAACCGCTGAATCCTTATGGTGAATCTAAGAATGAGTTTGACAAATGGGCTTTGACTCAGGAGAGAAAGCCGTATTTCTGGGTTGGCCTGAAATTTTTTAACGTTTACGGACCTAATGAATATCACAAAGACAGGATGGCTTCCGTGATATTTCACACCTATCGCAATATAAAAGAAACCGGGAAGATGAAGCTTTTTCAATCTCACCGGCCCGACTTTAAAGACGGCGAACAGATGCGTGATTTTGTATATGTAAAAGATGTAACAGAGGTACTTTACTTCTTTATGCATCACAGAAAAGATTCTGGTATCTATAATCTTGGATCGGGTAAAGCACGTACATTTTATGACCTGGCCTCCGCCACATTCAGATCGGCAGGATTACAACCTGATATTACCTTCATTCCTACACCGGAAGATATAAGAGAAAAATATCAGTATTTTACTGAAGCGAAGATGGATAAGCTCTGGTCGATTGGATATCATAAGCCTTTCCATACCCTGGAAGAGGGCGTTGATGATTATGTCAGGAATTATCTTATTCCCGGAAAGTATTTATAATTCGTCTTTCATATTCCCCAGGTTTTTTACACTGAGCCTGGAAGCGATGCCGGAAGTAATTAGTGAGATTCCTGTAACGGTAAAGAAGACCAGTACAAAATCCAGCGGATTGATGCCTACGGGATAGGATTCTGTTATCAGGTTTGCCTCTGCCATTTTGATCAGGCCAAAGTGTTGCTGAACAAGGCAGAAGATAAGCCCTGTAAACATTCCGGCGATACATCCTGCAACTGTAATGATCATCCCTTCCAGAAAGAATATTTTCCTGATCAGTCCTCTGCCTGCACCTATACTGCTCAGGATAGCTATATCTTTTTTCTTGTCCATAACCAGCATGGTTAAAGAGCCAACGAGATTAAATACCGCAATGATCAGTACAAACGTTAGTATGACGAAGATGGCCCATTTTTCGGAATTCAGAATTTTATAGAGGAGCGCATTTTGTTGGACCCTGTTCTTCACTATGAACTGTTTTCCCAGTTTTTGAGAAATCTCATCCTGGAAACGATCTATTTGCGAGTCGTCTTTCAGATATATTTCGATGAAGGAGACTTTCTTTTCTTCTTCAAGCAACTGCCTGGCGAAATGTAACGGAACTATTAATGATTCATCAAATTGTTGCTGGATTTGAAAAACGCCCGACGGGTGGATTGTTTTGACAACAAACTCATCGGCCGGATTGATGGAGTTGCCTGCTCCTTTACGCGGAGAATATATCTCGAGGTCAGTAAAGTCGTCTTTTAGGTTAAGATTAAGGTATCCCTGAACAAGTGATCCGGCCACAGCATAGTCGACGCCATTTTTGTGCAGTGTAAAACTGCCTTCTACCAGAGTACTGTCGAGCCGCTGTCTTTTAAGGAAATCGTTGCTTACCCCTTTGACCATCCCGATATATTGACCTCCTTTATATCTGAGGAGAGCCTTTTCCTGCAGCACCTCGGTATAATTTTCTATTCGCTTGTCGTTTCTTAGTGCAGTAAATAGTGCAGATCCGGGATCGAAAGCTTTTCCGGAAGATGGCTCAATTCTAATTTCAGGCGTGAATGTATTGTACATAGAAAGCACAACATTTTCAAACCCATTGAATACAGACAAAATGATGACGAGCGCTGCACTCCCCACAAATACTCCCAATACGGAAATTCCTGATATGAAATTTATCGCATTCAGAGACTTCTTTGAGAACAGATACCTTTTGGCTATATAGAATGAGGTGTACATTTCCCGTTATCTTTCTTTAATTACAGCATTCCCCGATACCTGTTTTATTATACTCTTAATTTAAAAAAGGATTGTATTGTTTCTCATAGCCGATGGAGGTGGCCTGTCCGTGACCGGGATAGACTATGCAGTTTTCAGGAAGCTTGAATAACTTTTCGCGGATACTGGTTATCAGCTGTTGATAATTTCCTCCGGGGAGATCTGTTCTTCCGATGCTCCTGTAGAAGAGGACATCGCCTCCTATGAGGAAGTTATCGGCAGCACTGTAAAAGCAGATGTGTCCAGGCGAATGTCCCGGAGCAAGAATGATTTCAAGTCCGGACTTTCCGAAGTTAACTTTCCCGCCTTCCTCGAGGTAATGCTCAGGGCGGGGGGAGAGCTCATACCGGATCCCCATGGGCGCAGCAAATGCGCTCACCGACTCAAGCATGGGAAGTTCTTGTTCATGAGTTTGGGGCAACAGGTCAAACATTTCATTAACAAACTTATTACCCAGTACATGGTCTATGTGGCAGTGGGTGTTGAGAAGAAGTACAGGGCTGAGTTTTTCCTCTTTTATGTATGAAACTATTTCGTTTTGCTCTTCTCCTGTATACATTCCGGGGTCAATGATCACACATTCACCTGTTTCATCTGAAAGTATATAGGTATTTTCCCCGAATGGATTACATACAAACGCTTTAACTTTAATCATTCCCGATCTCTGATTTTAGCTGTGCAAGTTACAATTTCGAACGTTGCTGAACAATCAGCAATATTTACTTCCATTTAAAGGACCGGATCATCACATCTATGTCTTTTTTCACAAAGTCCAGGACGGGTTTTATTGAATCTACCCTGGGCACTTCGTTGAAATAAAGTGCACCCCGCAGATAATGTCGGGTACTGTCGGTCAGAAAGAATTGTATAGCAGATGCCGTGTTCCCTTCAATAGTGTAATAAATGCCATAAACCTTTTTATCCGGATAGGCAATACGTGCTTCATCTATGGCTGTTGCCTTTACTGTGTGCTTAAAAACAAATGTCCGGGAGTCTTCAACCAGCTCATTAAAGATTTTTCGCGAATCTACGGAATGATAGCTTAAATGTATTTTTCCATTGAAGTCAGGGAAATTAATGTTGAGCCAGCAGGGCTGTGCGTCCCGTGAGCTATCTCTCGTAATCTGCGAGTAAACGGGGTACTGGAAAGTGTATGGGCAGGAGCCCTGATATTCCTGGTATGATTTTGCCGGGAAGGTTATCCTGTAATAACCTCTGGGTTTTGGCGAATAATCTTTATTTCCGCATGAATTGCAGGATAGTGTTAAGCATACCAGTAAAATCAGAGTTGTAAAACTCAGCCTTTGTTCCAGATTTCCCATGATCTTTCCGCCTGAAGATGAAGCATTTCTTCTCCGTTTTTAATTGTGGCGCCTTGCTCCTGACCCCTTTTAAGAAATTCTGTCAGAGGGGGATTGTAAATGAGATCGTATAGCAGGTGATTACTTGTGATATACTCATAAGGGATATCCGGATATGTTTCAACAGCAGGAGACAATCCAAGAGGAGTAGTATTGATGATCAGATGATGGTCAGACATAGTGCTTTTTTTTATGTCTGAATATGTGATCTGCTTTCTCGCTTTACGTCTCGAAACAACCTTGTAATCGATCCCGAGTTTAGAAAGTACATAGGTAACAGCGCGGGACGAACCTCCGCTTCCAAGTACAAGAGCCTTATTATGATGCTTTTTGAGCAGAGGCTTTAGCGAGTGCTCAAAGCCATAACTATCTGTATTACATCCCTCCAGCCGCACTTTATTGGACGAAAGTTCGCCTGTGAAGAATGATTC
>JBQGEO010000490.1:0-4062 GCA_052039655.1 Pararcticibacter sp. | reverse complement strand
TAAAAAAAAGAGCCGCTCTTTTCCTTCATTACGAAATTTACGCCCGGGGCAGTGTAAAAGAGTCCCTCTTAAGTCCCAGTAAACCGAACAGTCCCCCGGTATGCACGGCCAGTATTTTGCTGCCTTGTGTGAAGTAGTCTTTTTGGATAAGATCGAAGACTGCATACATCATTTTGCCGGTATATACCTGGTCAAGGAGGATGCCCGTGGAGGAGGAGAAGGAAGAGATAAACTGCAATAACGGGGGAGTCGCCTTAGCATACCCGCCGAAATGATAATCCTCATGGAAAATGAATTCCCGTTGTTCTTTCAGCATCCTGCCGATCTCTTCTTTCAGGAAGCCTGCGCCTTTAAGGACCGGGACTACATGCAGCGAAGCAGGAGAACCATGCTGGTGTAATCCCCTCAGGATCCCCGCAACTGTGGCCCCGGTACCTGCCGCACAAAAGATATGCTGGTAATCCTCACGCAGCTCATCAACCAGTTCGGCGCAGCCCTGCACTGCTTCTTCACCAGCTCCTCCTTCATCGACAAAGTAAGCAGCAGGATCGTTTGCAAAGGTCGCTTCAAACAGCTTTCTTTTGTCCCGGTATGTTTCCCGGTCAGTAAATATGAGCTGCATGCCGAACATCCTGCACAGGAATATTGTATCGCTTTCAACATCTTCACCTCTCACGAAGGCTGTTGCTTTGAGCCCGAACATCGCCGATGCGCAGGCTGTTGCCAGGAGGTGATTCGACCATACGCCCCCGAAAGTAACCAGGTGGTTTTTGTTTTCGCTTTTTGCCTTTATGAGGTTATATTTTAGTTTCCGCCACTTATTTCCTGAAATAAACGGGTGGATCATGTCGTCTCTTTTTATGAATACCCTGACCTGCTTGCTTTTAAAAAGCTCATGATGAAGTTCTTCTTCGGGACTGTAAATAGGGAATGAAGGCATTATACTGTGATTAAAACGGCACAATTTAAAACCTAAAAATACTACTTTTGCCGGATGGTGGAAGAAGAAGAATTTCGCGAGGCAGAAGAGCAGGATTTATATGAACATCTGCGGGTGGTGGTCGACAAAGGGCAATCATTGATCAGGATCGATAAGTTCCTGATGCACCGTATGGAAAATGCCTCACGGAACCGGATTCAGGGCGCAATAGAGGCGGGGACGGTACTGGTAAATGAGAAGACAATAAAGTCGAGCTACAAGGTGAAGCCAGGCGATGTCATCTCGGTAGTGTTGCCTCATCCGCCACGCGACACGGAGGTTTATCCGGAAGATATTCCTCTTAATATCGTATACGAGGATTCAGACCTGCTGATTGTAAATAAACCGGCGGGGATGGTGGTGCATCCCGGGTATAATAACTATACAGGTACCCTGGTCAACGGCCTTGTGTTTCATTTTCAGCAGCTGCCTCAGCTGCCGGGGAACGATGGTCGTCCGGGCCTTGTTCACCGCATCGATAAAGATACCTCGGGCTTGCTGGTGATCAGTAAAAATGAGAGGTCGATGGCCTGGCTTGCAAAGCAATTCTTTGATCACACCATCACCAGGAAATATATTGCGCTTGTCTGGGGCAACCTGGAAGAAGATGGCACTGTAACTGGTTATATTGGCAGAAGTGTCAGGGACAGGCGGGTAATGGATATATATGACGATGAGTCAAAAGGGAAATGGTCTGTCACTCATTATAAAGTTCTGGAGCGGTTCAACTATGTCACGCTGATAGAATGCCAGCTGGAGACGGGGCGAACACATCAGATCCGTGCGCACATGAAACATATCGGACATCCCCTTTTCAATGATGCTACCTACGGGGGAGACAGGATCGTGTCGGGTACCGTTTTCAGCAAGTACCGGCAGTTTGTGGTCAATTGCTTTGAGCTGATGCCAAGACAGGCATTGCATGCGCTTTCTCTCGGCTTTCTTCATCCTTCAACCCGTAAAAATATACACTTCGAGTCGGAGCTGCCTGATGATTTTCAGCAGGTACTTGTCAAATGGCGGAATTATACTGAAGCCGGTCAATCACAATAATGATTTTGGGGTTATACTAAAAGTGAGATCGTAATTTATGAATTTTATTAACTACAACGGAGAGATATATCCTGCTAATCAGCCTGTGCTTACAGTAGCTAACCGCAGTTTTAAATATGGCGACGGCCTTTTCGAATCAATGAGAATGATAAAGGGGGAGCTCCGGTTTGCCGGTCTTCATGCCGCCAGGTTACAGGAAGGGATGAAGGCGCTCGGCATGGAGGGGTATGAAAGCATGAGCACTGAACTGCTGCGTGAGAAAGTTGTAGAACTTGCCATCAGGAACACAATCGAAAATGCACGTGTCAGGCTGACCGTGTTCAGGGATGCGGATGGCTTATATAGCCCCTCCGGAAACCGCTTCGGATATTCTATTGAGATGACTCCGGTTGCTGAAACTCAGTATACCGGCAACGCAAAAGGACTCATTGTGGATGTATACGAAGAGCTTACCAAACCTGTTGGTTTTCTTTCCAACTATAAGACCTGTAATTCCCTCCTCTATGTAATGGCCGGCATTTACAGGAAACGGCATTCCCTGGATGATCTTTTTATCCTCAATCAAAACGGGTTCCTTTGCGAAACCATGAGTTCTAATGTGTTTATTCTTTTTGATAAACAATTGTATACTCCTGCATTAACAGAAGGATGTATTGCGGGCATCATGAGGACGGCAGTTACGAAAATTGCTGAAGCTGGTAATATCCCGGTTATTGAGGCTCAGATAAACCCCGATATTTTAAATGTAGCCGATGAAGTGTTTTTAACTAATGCCACCCGTGGAATACAATGGGTGATGGGTTTTAACAGCAAACGGTATTTCAATAAGTTGTCGCGGCAATTGCTCGACAAACTGAATGAAGGAGAACCTGTGCTCTAAAAACTTTCGTCGTTAGCATCAATAACAACAGCATTGCTTAATTCGTACTGGATATAAGAGATAACTGAAGCGAATAATAATATAAGTCCCATAGCCTTAATTTTTTAATGTTGTGTGTTTATACGCAAATGTGAATTAAAGGTTACACACATAAAATGACTGGGACTGTAGAATAAAGTGATTTAAAGCATAAAGGCTTCATAATCACTTTGTTTTTTTCTGAAAAAGAAGGCCGGGAACGGCGAAAAACAGATTAACAGTTTCAATCGTTATTGCAATAAGGACAATTATATTCGTCTTTGTAATAAAATTTGCTAAATAATTTTATACTGGTTTGCAAAATATAAAATACCTGAACATGCAAGTATGAAGAAGATCACTATTACCTTTATAAAGAAATTTGGTGCAGGATGCTGAGATTGCTTTTGATTATTTTTTTTATTTCTTTTTCATCTTCATATGCACAGGAATCATATGAAGTGTCGGGTAAAATAATGACCAGCGGGGGTGGGGCGGTTCCGTTTGTGTCGGTATATGTCAAGGATACGAATATCAGTACGATGGCAAACGAGACGGGCAACTACCGGCTGGTGCTGCGGCCTGGAAAATATACCCTGATCTTCAGATATGTCGGCTTTAAAAGGGTGGAAAAAGAAATGGAACTACAGGCTGATTTAGTCCTGGACGTCCGGCTTGAAGAAGATGTTTTCCAGTTAAAGGAAGTAAGCATAACGGCCTCAAAAAATGATCCTGCCAACAAGATCGTGAAGAACGTGATTGGAAGAAGGAAATACCTGCGTGCCGTCCCTTCTTATGAATGTGATGTTTATACCAAGGGTGTTCAGAAGCTATTGGATGCCCCAAAACGGATCCTTGGCGCCCGGGTAGCCAAAACCCTGAATCTTGATTCTAATCGTCAAGGCATTCTTTATTTATCTGAGACTAAATCGAAGCTGTTTTTTCGCTATCCCGACAAAAAAGAAGTGATGGAGGCATCGAAAGTTGCCGGGGATAACCAGGGTTTCAGCTTCAACAGGGCGCTGGACCTTCAGGTGAACTTTTACAATAATACCCTTCATTGGGATGCTCTCGGAAACCAGAGCTTTGTGTCTCCTGTTGCCGATAATGCCTTTAGTTATTATCGTTTTAA
>JBQGEO010000489.1:0-2152 GCA_052039655.1 Pararcticibacter sp. | reverse complement strand
CCGTTTCCCTGCTTTATTCTGCTGAACAATTCTATAGGCGGAAGATAAAATAACGGAAAAATTGCTCCTTTGTGCATGGTATGTACTATGTTTGTATTTCGGTTCGACGAAATTAACGATAAAAAGTACAGATGAAGAAGGTTCTTACAAGCCTTGCAAAATATCCTCTATTTCTCATTTCTCTGCTCCCCTTTCCGCTGATATATCTATTGTCGGACCTGCTCTACGTAATTATCTATTACGCTGTTGGTTACCGCCGGAATGTGGTACAGATGAACTTAAGGAATGCCTATCCCAGTAAGACGGATAAAGAAATCTATTCCATAGAGAAAAAATATTTTAAATGGCTGGCTGATCTTATCCTCGAATCTGTAAAGATGGCATCTATGTCGAAGGCATCCATGAAAAAGAGGTTCAGGCTGGTAAATCCGGAATTAATTGAAGAACAATTTGAAAAAGGTAAGCCCGTCATGCTGGTAACGGCCCACTATGGAAACTGGGAATGGGGCTCGCTGGCACTTTCTGCTGCATTCGATGAGCCTTTGATCATCGTTTACAAGCCATTAACCAACAAAACATTCGAAGAAATGCTCAACCGGCTGCGGTCGCGTTTCGGAGCCGTGATGGTTGAAATGAAACATACATTGCGGAAAATCGTCAGTTACCGGTCCAGGAAATACTGGACAGTTTTTCTCGGCGATCAAACCCCTGTACATCAGCAGGCACAATACTTCACTACTTTTCTTAACCAGCAAACGGCGGTCTTCCTCGGCACCGAAAAAGTCGCAAAAATTGCAAATGCCACTGTGATATTCGGACAAATGAACCGGGTAAAAAGAGGACATTATGAAGCAGTCTTCACGCTGCTCACAGATGATCCGAATTCTACGGCGGATTACGAAATAACCGAGGCACATACCCGGATGCTTGAGAAAGTAATTAACGAAACGCCGCAATACTGGCTCTGGTCTCATAAAAGATGGAAAAAAAGTTACAAGATCAGGAACTGATAGAAATGCCGGAACTTGCTGTTGTTATCCTGAACTGGAACGGAAGAGCATACCTCGAACAGTTTCTTCCCTTCATATTAAGTTCGGGATATTCCAACATGAGAGTAATAGTCGGAGACAATGCATCTGACGATGATTCTGTTTCTTTTGTACGAACACACTTTCCATCTGTCGAAATCCTGATGAATGAGGAGAATCTTGGTTTTGCCGGTGGCTATAATGCTATCCTCGAAAGAGTGGATTCAGATTACTTTTGCCTCCTCAATTCCGATGTGGAAGTATCACCCGGATGGATAGAACCGGTACTCACGCTGATGGAGAATGATAGATCAATAGCTGCAGTACAGCCCAAACTCCTGAGTTTCGACAACCGAAACAGTTTTGAATATGCCGGGGCTGCAGGCGGATTCATTGATATCTTTGGTTACCCTTTTTGCAGGGGCAGGGTGTTTGATCATGTAGAGACCGACCGGAATCAATACAATGATACCAGCGAAATCTTCTGGGCCAGCGGTGCAGCACTTTTTATCAGAAGGAGCTGCTGGAAAGAGGCAGGAGGCTTCGACACCAGCTTTTTTGCCCACATGGAAGAGATAGACCTGTGCTGGCGGCTTAAAAATCTCGGTTATAAAATAATGTATTGCCCTTCTTCCACTGTTTATCACATAGGAGGAGGAACTCTGCAGGCAGATAATCCCTACAAAACATACCTTAACTTCAGGAATAATCTTACCATGCTGTTAAAAAACCTGCCGGCAGCCAAAGCTTTCAGCGTTATTTTTATACGCCTCTGGCTCGATCTCATCTCCCTCATCAAGTTCGTATCAGCGGGAAAATTTAAACAGGCCAAAGCGGTTAGCAATGCTCATTCTTACTTTTTCCTGCATTTCAACTCCAATAGAAAAAAAAGGATAAAAGACTTTTCCAGCTTCAACAAGACAGGAATGATCAATAAAAGCATCGTGTGGCAATACTTTGTAAGGGGCAGGAAGGTGTTTGGAGAAATCGTTAAGGAGGGGGATGAGGGATGGTAGTTATGGGTTATGGGTTATGAATTATGGGTTATGAATTATGAGTTATGAGTTGCGCCAAAAGGACTGATCTATACCTTTCCGTTATAGCTGATTACCCATCGCCAAAGG
>JBQGEO010000488.1:0-5724 GCA_052039655.1 Pararcticibacter sp. | reverse complement strand
GATAAAAGGCCGGGACTTATCATGCTTAATATCAAAAAAGCACTCTCCAATCAGGTTCACTTCCCTGGTTTTATCCCCAGGCTTACTTAAATAACTAAGTGATGATAAAGCCTTAAGCCATACACTGGATCCGTCAGGAAGCTTGTATTTTCTTAAGGCGAATGAACGATTGTGCACAGTCGCATTATTTTGAAAAGTTAAATTATGGCTGGTTGAGCTCTTGTAGACAGTAAAATATAAGGTAAGTACAAGGAATATCAAAACACTTGCCGCCGCCAGAGAGGTTAGAGTATAGATTATATATTTCTTAGCGGATTTTTGTTCTCCAAATGGAACGGATTTATTATCATACTTCAGATTCCCCCTGATCTTACCAAGCATCCTGCCTTTCAGGACCTTCTGCTGATCCTCCGGCAGGCTTTCCACGGGATCCGGGCTTTCTTCAAATGAAGCGTACCAATTCAGCAGGAATTCTTCCTCTTCTTTACTGCACTCGTTCCTCAGATATTTATCTATTAATTGGTTTGGAATCTTTTCCTTCATACAAGATCGTGCAAAAAGATATAATCAGTTAATATGTAAGTGAGCCGGGAGCAGCTTACCCCCTACTCTCATGAAGATTTTTTTTAAATATTATGGCGATGCGACATCTCACAGCCCGGACGAAATGATCAGGAGGAGGATGTTCACATATTTCAGGCTCACACGCAGAATGCGCAATGCTTTAGTGAGGTGGTTCTCGACTGTTTTTTCGGAGATACCTAATGCGGCTGCTATCTCTTTATTAGTCTTATATTGTTTTCTGCTGAGCTCAAACACGGAACGGCATTTATCAGGTAAATGATCGAGCTGCTTGTTCAGGCTTCTTTCGAGGTCGTTCAGGTTAACAACATCCTCTGTTGAATTATCATGAGAAGCAGATCCCGCAGATAAAAACGCTTCATATTTTTTCCTGCTGTCCTGTTTACTGAAATAAGCAAATACCATGTACCTGACAGAGTTATACATGTAATTCTGAAACGAGGTATGAATGTTTAGTTTTGCGCGGTTTGTCCACAGACTGGTAAAAAAATCCTGCACGATCTCTTCCGACGCCTCCCTTACTCTTATTCTTTTGAAGGCTTCTGAATATAGCTTAGCCCAATACCTGTTATAGAGCTCCTCAAAAGCTGCGATATCGCCATCTAAAAACAATTCCACCAAATCCTGATCTGTGAGCTTATTGATTCGCTTCATGGTTCATTGGTTCATAGGGTTAACATAATGGTTACACCTTTCCTGTAGCCTACAACTATTAGTTTTTTAAAATAAGCGTACGATTGCCACTTTGGCAACCTGCTCTGTCCTGCTCATAGCTCCGGCGATGTGTCGCACGCATTGAAGTTGTAAGTAGTCAGTTGTAATTAGCAGTAAGTGGAAACCGTCTGAAATACTTCGTTTTACAAACAGGTATTCACTTTATCTTCAACATATTACTAATATAAAAAAAGACGGTGATAATTATATTAAAAATATTGTCATGCTTCGCGGGCCGTGGGCTCCAAGAACAAGGGACTGCTCTATATCAGCAGTTTTGGAAGGGCCGGCAATGAAAGCTCCGAAACCGGGGTTCTGCGTCTCCGGCATCTGGTAAGCTTCATGCATCGTATTGATAATTTTTGTTTTTTCTAAGACCAGGGCCAGATGCTGCGTGATGAAAGGAAGGATGCGCTGCATCATGTTAGTTTCGGGTACCCACATTGACCCGTTTTCTGCAACTCCCAGCTCAGCTTTCAGTACAGCAAGATTAACATCCTGAAGAGAATGGGGATCGGGATCAGGAATTTCTGTCCGGGCTATATCAGACAATTCAGCGAAAGAAGAAACCACCCGGCCGGGAGATGTGAATAGTTTCTCTATATTCTCCTTCACTTCCCCAAAGTCTTTCACTTCGAATACACGGCTTCCTATAGCAGTAGCTACTGAGATAAATTTCTCAACTTTACCGGCTTCGGAAACAGGGGGTACACTGAGCTCGGGAAGCTGAACAAGAGATGGCTGGTTTGCTGCTACGGCTGCGAGTATTTTTTCTCTGCTGGACATGTAAGTTGGTGATGAGTGTTGAGTTCGTTATGGGTTATGGGTTATGGGTGATGAGTGAAGAGTGAAGAGTTGTGGGTAATGAGTGTAAAATTCATAACTCATTACTCATAATCCATAACTCAATCACCGTCTTCTGTTCTTTTCGTACCATTCACGGAATGACTGCTCCGGCGGCTTGGGCATTTCGCGTTGTTTATACCAGTGATTCAGCTTGTTGTTTACAATGAAAGGGAAATATTTCATTGTCCAGCGGCCTGTTTTACCTGCAAAGGAGAATAAGCCGGGGAAAGAGAACACTTTTGACATGGCTTTCATTCCTGCTGCCTTGCCTTTGTTTACATGCCCGTCTTTTGCCAGGACCTGGCGCCATTTATACAGCTGGTCGTGGATGTCGATCTTAACGGGACAGACATTGGAGCATGAACCGCAGAGCGTGGAGGCAAACGGCAGGTCGGCATATTCCTTCATATCCAGGTTGGGAGCAAGAATGGAACCGATAGGGCCGCTGATGACAGCATGATAGCTATGTCCGCCGCTCCGCCGGTATACCGGGCAGGTATTCATGCAGGAACCACAGCGGATGCATTTCAGGGAATTCCGGAAATCTTCACGCCCCAGCTGCCTGCTTCTCCCATTATCCACTAATATAATATGCATTTCCTGCCCTTCGCGGGGACTTTTGAAATGGCTGGAATAGGTGGTAATGGGTTGCCCGGTGGCGCTTCTTGTAAGCAAGCGCAGAAATACTCCGAGGTGTTTTCTTTCAGGAATCAGTTTCTCAATTCCCATGCTCGCAATATGGACATCTGAAAGATGGGCTCCCATATCGGCATTTCCTTCATTTGTGCAAACTACGAATTCGCCTGTTTCAGCAACAGCAAAATTAACTCCTGTAAGAGCTGCACGCCTTGTTAAAAAGGTATCTCTCAAGTGCTGGCGCGCAGCCTCTGTTAGTACCTGCGGGTCGGATTCGCCGGCTGCTGTTCCAAGATACTGGTGAAAAAGATCTCCAATCTCCTCCTTTTTCTTGTGGATGCAAGGGAGCACGATATGACTGGGAGGTTCTTTTCCTAGTTGGACGATCCGCTCTCCCAGGTCGGAATCTATCACTTCTATTCCGTTATCAGCAAGATATTCATTCAAGTGACATTCCTCAGTAAGCATCGATTTACTCTTCACCATTCTGTCTATCCCATGCCGTTTTAATATTGAGTGGAGGATCTGGTTATGTTCTGCGGCATCTGCTGCCCAATGAACAGTTATTCCGTTCGCTTTCGCGTTCGCTTCAAACTGCTCCAGATATACGCTCAGGTTAGACAATACATTGTTCTTTATACCCGATGCCGTCTCTCTCAGCCATTCCCATTCAGGAATACCATGCACTGCCTTATCTCTCTTCTGACGAATAAACCAGAGCGTTTCATCATGCCAGTTAACCCGCTCCTCGTCTTCATTAAACACAGAAGACAAGGAGGAGTGATCTTCCGGCAGGTGCGCTCCGCCTGACCTTATATGCTTTTCGTTATCAATCACTTCTGCCATATCTAATACCTTTATCTTTCAGAGAACGGTTAATCTGTAACCGACTGATTTAAGATCTCTGCAATATGAATGACCTTCACATTGCTCTTTTGCCGCCTGAGAATACCTTCCATGTGCATCAGGCAGGAAAGATCAGCGCCCGTAATATATTCAGCGCCATTGCGCATATGGTCGGAGACCCTGTCTTTTCCCATTTTTGCAGATACAGCCTCTTCGAACACGCAGAATGTTCCGCCAAAGCCACAGCATTCATCTGCCCGGTCAAGTTTTATCAGCTCAATGCCATCTACCATGTGAAGCAATTGCTCGGGCTTTGAAAAAGGAGGTGCTACCAGTTCACTCATCTGGGAAAGATGCAGGCCGCGTAAGCCGTGACAACTCTGGTGAACTCCTACCTTATGAGGGAAGCGGGCTTTCAGGTCCTTTACCTTCAGGATATCTGTAAGGAATTCCACCAGCTCAAATACCCGGGAGCGAAGCTTTTCAGCTTCTTCCGGATATTTCTCTGAATGAAGATGCTCTTTAAGATGTAAAACACAGCTTCCTGAAGGCGCTACCACATAGTCGAAAGTTTTAAAACTTTCGACAAACAACTCATCGCATCCGCCGGTAAGATGAGAAAAACCTGAATTTGCCATAGGCTGGCCACAACAGGTTTGACGGGAGGGATATACTACCTCTACTCCCAGCTTCTCAAGGAGGTGCAGGGTCGCAATTCCTGTTTTGGGATAAAACTGGTCTACATAACAGGGTATAAATAACCCGACTGTCATATTGCTATTTCTGATGCAGAGTAAAACTTTAAGTCAATAATGTTGGCCGGGACAGACTGCGAATTCCAATATTTATGGAGAGCCAGGGCTGCACCCACTGAAGTAGCCTGCGAGACTGATGCTGCAAATACTTCTAATTCGGGGAACACTGCCGCCAGCCTATTCATATATTTTGAATTCTTGCTAAACCCGCCATCAACAAATATACGCTTCACCGGAGTGCCCTCGCTCACTAATTTTGTCGATTTACTCTGCAATTTCAACAAGTCGGACAGCAACTGGTAATACGCTTCTTCTTCTGTAGCATATACAGAAAGATCCCGTTCAGCAAATCCTGATGATACCAGGTTTCCTCCTTCCGGAACATTCCGCTCCGTCTCTGCCGCTGACAGAAAACGGGCGGCAAGCTTTGCATCAAATTCAAGCTTCTGGTAAAAATTGGGAGCGACATTAAAATGGGACGCGATCCTCCGGGTCTGCTGCTCGTGCTCATTGCCTGCAAACAGGCGGGACGCTTTAACTGAATTTCTTCTGAAACTAATGTAACTCAGGCAATCCTGGTGGAGCTCATCTTCCGTGAGCGGCAGGGAGTTGAAAGCATTGAGACTGATGCACCACGTTCCTGTCGACAACAATACGAACGGATCATGAAAGCTGGTAATAAAAGGAATGAAAGCCGCAGAGCTGTCATGCAAGCCAACCCCGACAAAACGTTTCTTCCCCTCAATCTCTATTTCTACGGCCGAATCGGAGGGGAATATTTCCGGAAATTTCTCTGCGACACCTTCCTTCACAACCCATTCGTGATAGGTGTTCTTTTGAAAATCCCAGAGTCCTGTATGACAACCGACGCTTGTAATATCTGCGTAAGTTTGTCCGGTAACCAGGTAACTCAGATATTGGGGAAGGTGCAAAGACCATTTTATATTTTCAAATACTTCCGGTTTTTCATACTTCAGCCGGTAAAGCTGCATACCGGAATTTAAATTTCCGAGTACCGGAGATGCGGTTTCGGTGGCTATTTTCAGTTCGCCGCCGTATTCTTCGTAAAACTGTTTCCTGAGATGCTCCGGATAGGGCTTCAAATAATTATAAAGTGGTGTTAATGGTTTGCCCTCTGCATCCAGATGAACAAAACTTGCGCCATAGGCAGAAAAATTGATCGCTCTGATATCAAACTCTTCAAGCCTGGTTAGTTCCTTCAGGGTATCTTTCACCCATGCTGTAAGCAGGTTAAGATCCTCACAGGGATCTCCGTCTTCATCTTTTGTTTCCTCAAACAAGGAGGTTCTTTCTAAAACAATATTATACCGCTCATCAAATAAGA
>JBQGEO010000487.1:0-3087 GCA_052039655.1 Pararcticibacter sp. | reverse complement strand
TACCGAAGCTTAACTTTCCAAGCACAGGCGCAACCAAATCCCCTTTTAAGGTAAATGCCCCCTTCTTTACCATGCTGCTATCAGCAACTTTGGTTTCGCCATTTGCATAATAGACTTTTACAAACTGTCCGTTATACCGTTGAGCGACTTTTCCTTCGATAGCAAAACTTCCCGGTTGGGAAAAAGCCAGGAGCGGACTTACGGAAAGCGAAAGGATCACTTTTATCGTTCTTATATTCATCATGATATCTTTTCTTATTTCTACCTTTTAATTGACCGCACGCCAGTTAATGTCTTTTACTTTGATTAGCCCCTGCCAGGTCGAGTTCTCTGCAGGCAATAGATTGACAAAATCGGGATTACTTCCGACGGTAAAGCGCCGTAACGTTCCCTTCGTTGCAGCGTTATAGGTAGCAATGTACAGGCTGTTGGTCAGATAATCGATCTGGGTGTCAAACTTAAGCATCGTGATTTCGTCTGATCCTGTTTCCGTTAACTGATAGCCTTTTTCATGTCCGGGGTTGTAATCGTACGCATAGAGCTTATTTCGGACTGAATAAAATATGACGGTCCTGTTAGACGAAAACGCATAAAAGTCAGCATTGGCAAAATCAGTAGCTATTGGTTTTACAGTATATGAAGCCCTTTTCACTGGACTCCCGCCATTTGCATAGAATTTATATATATAGTGAACATTTGCAGCATCCTTCATAATGGAAAATGAGTTCCCGTTAGTTGAGCCCCCATCGGTATTTCGTGTGTTTTCGGCATAGACAAGTGTTCGTCCGGTCCCCGCCTGGTTCCAGGGACAAGGACTTTCTCCAGCATCACTGAGCACAGCCGAATTTGTCGCCAGTCCAAAAGACGAATAATTCAAAAAGCGCTGATTCTTCGTATCATACCAAATCACCGAAGTCATATTTCCAATTGCATAAAGCAGATAGGGTGCAGCGGCAAGCCGCTCTTCCTGGGCCGTGGCGACGCGATTAACGGGATTGTTGTAATAATCCCCACCCGTGATCAGCATCTGGGAAGCGAAGACATCCCCTCCTTTTGTCAGTATCGCCCGGTTATAGCTGTTACCAGTGGCTCCTGCTGCTGTCCGGATTTGGGGAGCAATGACAACAGGATGCAATGTTTCGGGGCTGATCTGATCTGAAATAAACAACAAGCGCTTCATACTGCTGTCTGTCTTCGATTTCATAGTAATACGATTGAGATAATAGGACCCCGAACCAGTGAGCACCCACAGCTTGTTGTAAGAGTCGGAGATCCCGCCAGTGTGCAGAAAACTTACCGGCTCCCGCAGACGTGGAAGTCCGCTCTCCGATAATAAATGTTTCATCTGAATGGTATCGTTCACCATAGAGAGCATTTCGGCTTCCGCATATCCCTCCTCATCTTCTCCCATCAGTAATAAACCACGGGAAAAAGGCGTATTGACCGTCAATTTTGAATTAAAGCGCCATACTATGCCAGTTTGTTTGTCCAGAACATTATAATAAAGGCTGTAAGGAACGGGATTTAATAAAACGGGATACTCCAGATCGCGTTCCCGGCTAATCGTGTCCGTCATGTCTTTACCTGTCGTTAAAATCCACAGATATTCATAACGCGATTGATCACCGCCGTCCATAGTTGCCGAAATGACTGGTTTGATACGTAGCGTATCGACATTCCGGAGTACCGTATAATTACTTTGAATACCCGTAATGGCCAGCTCATTGATATCTGTATAGTCATAATTGCCAAGGTCTTTGCTGCATGAACCAAGCAAAACAAACAGCAAAACGATCGTATATTGATAAACTTTCATGAATTTCTTTCGATATTAATTGAATACTATTGCTCCGGAACCCACGGCACCCCGATATAAGAAGTCCATGGAACAGACTCGATGTACATTAAACGCCCGTCATCTTCCAACACGGGTGTTTTTGCATTGTACCGCGCAATCAGAATGGCTGCTGCATCAGATTTTATCTGCATCGAACGGGCCAGCGGCATCATCTGTTCGGATGCGAAGTCTTGATAAGAGAGGCCGAGGTTTTCCATTAAAAACTCCATTTTTTTTCTGCTGAATGCCCCCCATAGTCCCGATTCACGGTTTCCGGATTGGATTGATCCTCTCCAGACAGCCGGTTGGACCATTATATCATTGATCCTCAGCGTGTGTAGGCTTGCATCAAATTCCCGAACAACAGTTCCCCCGGTCAGAGAAGGGATAGCATCCCACTCAGGGAAAGATAAAGCAAAATCATTAGTCGCAACAAGCCGCAACCCAAGTGTTCTTTCTGTATTACGCAGATCCGGAGTCCGTTTTAAACGAACCTGAACCGTTGCAGAAACAGCATTGGCAGGAATTGTCCACACTTCCTGTATAGCTTCGTAATGCACACCTTGAATCGCAGTAGTGGAATCGGGGTTTACTTCTACCCGGAAAGTACGGTCATGTTGTTTTACCGGCCCAGTGATCATCACCTTCATAGGAAACAGCACTTCATCTCCGGTAAGACGAAGAAACTCAACGTTGCTGTAGGGCTGGTAAGGCCATTGGCTGATACTTAGAGATGACGAACCATGCTGCACGGCAAAGTATACCCCTTCCCTGCCTTTGTACTCCATGATTTCCTTTTCACAACTCCATAAAAAAGAGGACAAAATACACAGAAGAGCTATCAGTCGGTTTTTATTCATGATATTTTCTTTTATTCTTTTTTCAATTTCTTTGTGATATTTCGCTATCGGGCAGAGGGACGACATAGTTATTGAGGACCATAGTTTTAGTGCCTGCCAATGACGAATGGCTGGGGATAGTCTGCATCGCGTTTCTCTTATAATAAAAGAACTGTTGCCCCTCTCCGATCATCTCTTTTCTGAATTCATTGGTGATCGCGGTTTTTAAAGCGATTTCCGTTGCGGGATTCAAGCTGACAGCGTTACGGCTGGCTCTCACCTTATTCAGGTAGGCGATGCCGCTGGCAAGATCGGGGCTGCATTCGGCGGCAATAAGCAATACCTCGCTCTGACGGATCAGCGGGATCATATACCGCCCGGGAGCATCGGTCACGTCCTGGTATTTGAGAT
>JBQGEO010000486.1:0-7145 GCA_052039655.1 Pararcticibacter sp. | reverse complement strand
TGCTGGATTCCTGCTGAATCATCCAAAAGCACCCGTGCCAGGTCCATCGTCGGTGCTGTACTGAAGATCGTCCCTCTGAACCCTTCGGCAACCATTCTGGGAATTAAACCACAATGATCAATATGTGCATGAGACAATATAAGATAATCCACCTTTGCAGGGTTAAATCCAAAATGCCCGTTAAGATCCTCTGTTTCCTCTCCCATTCCCTGGAAAAGGCCGCAGTCAAGCAGAATCTGAGTACCGTTGTTCAACTTTATTAAGTGTTTGCTGCCGGTTACACATCTGGCAGCACCATGAAACGTTATCGTCATATATGTATCTTCTGATAAAGGTTTACACACAACACACCAGTGAATTTTAAGTTTGATTTCATATAAACTAAAAAAATAGTTGTATAACTAAACATTTAATTATATCTTTAACTTATCATTTAAGATACGGGATATGAAAGAGTTAACAAGAGCGGAAGAGCAGATCATGCAGGTTTTATGGAAATTGGAGAAGGCCTTTGTAAAAGAGGTTATCGATGCGCTGCCGGAGCCCAAGCCTGCATATAATACGGTTTCAACTATCATCCGGATCCTTGAAACAAAAGGCTTTGCAGATCATGAGGCTTTTGGAAAGAGTCACCGGTATTTCCCGGTGATCAGTAAGGAACAATATAAGAGCTTTGCTACCGAAAAGCTGCTGACCAACTATTTCAGTAATTCGATAGAAAAGATGTTTTCTTTCTTTGTAAAAAAAGAGAAGATTGACCTGAACGAAGCTGATGAAATTCTGAAACTTATTGAAGACCTCAAAAATAAAAAATCATGACATGGTTTGCTTATCCAAGTGTAAGCCCTTCTAAAATGGGTAGCCGGAATCCAAAACGGAAAGCCGGTCAGGGTGATGTATACGCTCCCTATTATGGTTCATCCAAAGCCGGAAACTAACAACCCGTCAAAACAATAGCAGGCGGCGAAAGAACGTTATTCCGTACAAAAAGCCTTTAAAAAAATAAGAGCCCTGTGCAAATGCATCAGGGCTCTTAAAGTTTCCTCCTTGCCTCGTGGCACAAAATTAGTTAATTTCTTCTTCTTTAAAGAATTTGGCAGTAAAATAATCGCGCCTCATTCTGTTAATATTTGTTAAAGAAATCCCCTTCGGACATTCAATCTCGCATGCCCCGGTATTTGTACAGCTTCCGAAACCTTCTGCGTCCATCTGAGCAACCATTGCCTGAACACGGCGATATCTTTCCGGTTGTCCTTGTGGCAGCAATGCCAGCTGTGAGATTTTAGCAGAAACGAATAAGGCTGCTGATGCATTTTTACATGCCGCCACACAAGCTCCGCACTGAATACATGTTGCAGAATTAAACGCTTCGTCAGCTATTACTTTCGGAATTGGAATCTCATTGGCATCAGGGATTCCTCCTGTATTGACTGAAATAAAACCACCTGCTTCCTGAATCCTGTCAAAGGCAGTTCTGTCTGTTGCGAGATCTTTGATCACAGGGAAGGCTTCAGCTCTCCAAGGTTCAATGGTAATGGTCTCACCATCATGGAAGCTCCTCATGTGCAGCTGACAGGTCGTTATACCTCTCTTCGGCCCGTGAGGGCGGCCATTAATATAAAGAGAACACATACCACAGATACCTTCACGGCAATCGTGATCAAAATGAATCGGATCCTCCCCCTTCTTCACTAATCTTTCATTCACCACATCCAGCATTTCCAGAAATGACATATCGGGAGAAATGTCATCAGCTTTATATGTTACAAATCTGCCCTTATCGGCGACGTTCTTTTGTCTCCAGACATTCAGGGTTAAATTCATGTTTCCGCTCATAATATTTTTAGTTTTGAGATTTGAGATCAGAAGACAGACGTATGTCGCGCATCTAATCTCTCAATACCCTATTTATAACTTCTTTGTGTTAACTTGACGTTTTCAAAGATTAACTGCTCCTTGTGAAGTTCTGCTGCTACATCATCTCCTTTGTATTCCCATGCAGATACATAAGCAAAGTTTTCGTCATCACGTTTTGCCTCACCTTCTTCTGTCTGGCTTTCTTCACGGAAGTGCCCGCCGCAGGACTCTTTACGCTCCCTCGCGTCGTCAACCATTAGTTCTGCCAGTTCGAGGAAGTCAGCTACACGCCCGGCTTTCTCAAGGGACATATTCATTTCCTCATTTTCACCAAGAACAATTGCATTCTTCCAGAAATCCTCACGCAACTCACGAATCAGTTGCTTTGCCTTTGCTAATCCGGCTTCATTACGGGCCATACCACAGTATTCCCACATAATATGTCCAAGATCGCGGTGATATTCATCGACAGTCTTAGTTCCCTTCATTGAGAGGAACTTGTTGATACGGTCCTGAGTATCTTTCTTAGCCTGTGCAAATGCAGGATGAGAGTTATCAACCGGCTTCGGTCCGATTGTAGCCAGGTAATCTCCTACAGTGTAAGGAATAACAAAATAACCGTCGGCAAGCCCCTGCATCAGTGCTGAAGCACCTAGTCTGTTCGCTCCGTGGTCTGAGAAGTTAGCCTCACCCAGGCAATATAATCCCGGAACTGTAGTCATCAGGTTATAATCAACCCAAAGCCCACCCATGGTATAGTGCACAGCGGGATAAATACGCATCGGCATCTCGTATGGATTTTCATCCGTAATCTGATAATACATATCAAACAGGTTTCCATACTTTGCTTCTACAGCAGCCCGGCCCAAACGCTGAATAGATTCAGCAAAGTCAAGGAATACTGCTTTGCCGGATGCACCAACGCCACGGCCGTCATCAGCCGCTTCCTTGGCATTCCGTGAGGCTACGTCACGCGGTACGAGGTTACCAAAGGAAGGATATTTGCGTTCCAGGAAGTAATCCCGGTCTTCTTCCTTAATATCTGAAACCTTGATTTCTCCCTTACGAAGCCTTTCAGCCATTTCCCTGGTCTTAGGCACCCAAACTCTTCCGTCATTACGTAATGATTCGGACATGAGGGTAAGCTTTGACTGATGGTCACCCGTTACCGGAATACAGGTAGGGTGAATCTGTGTAAAGCAAGGATTTCCAAAGAAAGCGCCTTTTTTATATGAGCGCCAGATCGCTGTCGTGTTACAGCCCATCGCATTAGTTGACAGGTAGAATACGTTTCCATACCCTCCTGTACACAGCAGAACTGCATGGCCTGCAAATGTTTCTACTTCACCAGTGAGCAGGTTACGGGTTACGATACCCTGCGCTTTACCATCAACTACCACGAGATCAAGCATTTCATGACGGTTGTACATCTTGACTTTCCCTTCATGGATCTGACGGTTCAATGCGGAGTAAGCACCGAGCAGCAACTGCTGTCCCGTTTGACCGCGTGCATAGAACGTACGGGAAACCTGAGCTCCCCCGAAAGAACGGTTATCAAGCAGGCCTCCGTATTCACGCGCAAACGGAACACCCTGGGCCACACACTGGTCGATAATATCTACGGATACTTCGGCAAGCCGGTGCACATTGGCCTCCCGTGCGCGATAGTCTCCTCCTTTTACTGTATCGTAAAAAAGCCGGTAAACGCTATCCCCGTCATTACGGTAGTTTTTCGCTGCGTTTATACCGCCCTGAGCCGCAATGGAGTGGGCACGACGGGCGCTATCCTGGTAGCAAAACGCCTTTACATTATATCCCAGTTCTGCCAGTGAGGCAGCTGCAGAAGCTCCGGCAAGACCAGTACCTACAACGATGACAGTATACTTTCTCTTGTTAGCAGGGTTAACCAGCTTCAGATTGAATTTATGTTTTGACCACTTCTCTGCCAAAGGGCCTTCAGGAATCTTTGAATCTAATACCATTTCAGAAATATTTTATTGTCCCTTACGGGGTGATTCATTCTATTTGAAAAAATAAACGTAAAGAGGCATCGCCGCAAAAACTGCGGGAATGATGATACCGAACACCCAGAGGCCCAGAACATCAATTATTGGTTTATATTTTTTATGATCCCAGCCCAGGGTCTGAAATCCGCTCTGGAAACCGTGGTATAAGTGAAAACCCATCGCGATCATAGAAATCACATAGAGAGCTACGTACCATTCTTTCTTGAAAAGCTCCATTACCAGTATATAGAGGTCCTTTGCAACTACTACTTGCGTACCTGCCTGTGTATCTACATACTCTGAATGTACCAATGGCTTTCCTTCATACGGAATATTGGTCACCTTCACATCCTCGGGATTTGTAAGGCTCTTTTCATATTTTGAGTACGGAAGGCCTCCCCAGTGATATTCAGCCCAAAAGTTGCTCATATGAGACACAATAAAGACCAGTAAAACCGTCCCGAGGATCCCCATATTTCTTGAGCTCCAGGAACTGTTTGCAGAACCTTTATAAACGGCATACTTTACTTTTCTGGCCTTTCCATTTCCAATAGTAATAACCAGGGCATAAACAGCATGCAATACTATAGATAGATATAATAGATAAGAGATGATTTTGATAGGTGCAAAATGCGTCATAAAGTAGGAATACTCATTAAACGCTTTGCCCCCATCGTGTTTAAATAATTGTAGATTACCAAGAAGATGGATAATGAGAAACAGGGATAAGAACAAGCCTGTCAAACTCATGATCAATTTCTTCCCTAACGTCGACGAGAAAGCTTTAGTGAAACTGCTCATTACCTTTCATTTATTTGATTGTGGTACAAAAGTATTATTATGGACGCAATAATATGACCTATTTTGCTATCTAACATTTTATTCAAGTTATTTAGAACAAATCTAAGATGAAAGCATCATAATCTTATCTTTCATCACTACAAAAGTGATATCAGCCTGGCTGACAGCAATACAGCAGTTACCGGTAAAACGACCGAAGGCGGGCAGAACAGCTTGCTTTTCGCCAAAATGAAAGCATGGTAAAATGAGTGACTGACGGCCTTTTCCCCGTAGCCGGACAGCCGGGTGAATGTGGCCGCTTATGGCATAGCCGTTACCTGGATTTTCCAAAGGCTCATGCGAGAAAAAATACGGAGACAGATGCAACGATTCACAGACGGTAAAGCCGGCTTCCCTGTAATAGTTATCGTGGAGGATATCGTGATTCCCTCTTACCAGGATCATTTCAGTGCCCCTAAAAAGCTCGCACCACAGTTTAAGCCAGTTCCAGTCATTATTGATATCACTGTGAAAAAGGTCTCCAAGAAAAATGATCTTTTCAGGCTTCACAAGGTTTACAAGATCCGAAAGCACAGCGAGGTCTTCCTGCTCAAGCAGCTTAGGTATCGCGATCCCGGCCTTCCGGAAGTGGCCGACCTTCCCGATATGCAGGTCAGCGACAATCAAAGCCCGCTCTTCTGCCCAGTACATTGCTTTTTGAGGAAAAAGGATAATTTGCTGGCCGAGCAGCTCCCATTTCATTCCCGCCGTCATCATTGTCCAAATATACCAAAAAAGCCCCCTGCTTTCGCAGGAGGCCTCTTATCTGACATGGATTATACTATTAATTGGTGACAGGGAATGTCATCATGATCCTGGATCCATCGGGTGAAATTCCGTTCAGGCGGATCATATTGTTTCTGCTTGATGAAAGAGCAGCATCAATATCATCAGGCTTACCAACAGCTTTACCATTAATGCTGGTAATAATAGTGCCCTTCTCTATCCCGTTCTCAGCAAAAACACCACCCCGTCTTACCTCGGTGATTACTACACCTGAGCTAATATTATAGCGCTGTTTCTGAGCTGAAGACAGAGGTGAAAAACTAGCCCCCAGCCTGTTATATAATTCCTCTGCTGACCGGCCGCTGCCACCTGCTATTTTCACTTCATCCTCGCCTTTAAGCGTTACGGATACGGTACGCTCTTTTCCATCGCGTACATAAGTAAGCTGCACCTTATCACCGGGACGCAGTCTCGCTACCCTCTCCTGCAGATCAGATGAGCCCATGATTCTTGCTCCGTCAACTTTGGTGATCACATCACCTTTCTTAATTCCGGCAGCTGCTGCTCCCCCTCCTTCAACGACTGTATTGACATAAAGACCGCTGATCTCGTTTACACCAAGCTCTTTTGCACGGCTTGAATTAAGTTCCTGGAAGGTCACTCCAACAAAGCCCCGGCGTACAGCACCGTATTTGATGAAGTCGTCCATGATCTTCTTGGCCAGATTAACCGGAATAGCAAATCCATAGCCTGCATAATATCCTGTCTGGGAAGCAATAGCAGCATTGATACCAATGAGCTCGCCTCTTGTATTCACCAGTGCACCACCGCTGTTACCACGGTTGATCGCAGCATCCGTTTGTATAAACGACTCAATTGCCGAATTGACCCTCGGCTGGTTCCGGTCGAAGTTACGGCCTTCCGACTCGTCCTGACCAAGGATACCGATTGCACGACCCTTTGCACTGACTATACCTGCAGTCACAGTAGTATTTAAGGTAAGCGGATAGCCCACAGCGAGCACCCATTCTCCAACCTGTACATTATCTGAGTTCCCGAGTTTGACCACAGGCAACTTTGTACCGGCTACTTTAATAAGTGCTAAGTCGGTATTAGGATCACGACCGATAACCTTAGCCTGAAAAGAACGGTTATCGGGAAGTATCACCTCAATCTTTGTGGCATCTTCCACTACGTGATTATTTGTGACGATATAACCGTCATCAGTTACAATCACCCCTGATCCCGACGCCATCGCAGGAGGGCGCTGGGAGTTCCTCGGAGAGCCAAAGAAGTCCCTGAACATATCCTCAAACGGATCCCCGCCTCCGGCGTCCCGTCCCCTTCCTTCATAAGTGGTTTGAATGTGAACGACCGCCGGTGTTACAGCTGCTGCTGCCTGAACAAAATCAACGTCGCCTGCGGATGATACATTCATTGGATTACTGGCAAAATAAACTTTCTGCTTGTCTTCAATACCCATCTTATCGGTATTGTTGCTTTCGACAAGCTTATATCCGCCTATTGCTACTGCACCTCCAAAAAATGCAGTAAGAAGAGTTATTCCTGTCTTTCTCATACTTTATTTTTTCTATGCGTGTTTCTTATTTACTTATTCAAATTCCTTTGTTCAAAAGTAATACCACTAAAACTGATTATGCAACTCCTTGGTATTGCAATTTGTGTTAAAAAATGTTAAAGATAGATTCGGAGACC
>JBQGEO010000485.1:0-3784 GCA_052039655.1 Pararcticibacter sp. | reverse complement strand
ATCCTGCCTGATGATCCTGCACAAATTAATACCATCAAAGTCAGGCAGCATCACATCCAGGATCAGCAGGTTGTACGGATTATCCTTCAGCAGGGATAAAGCCTCTCCGCTGCTCCGGGCGATGGCAACAGAATACCCCTGTTCCTGCAATCCTTTTTTTATAAAGGCTGCTACTTTCTCTTCATCTTCAACCAGACATATTGATGCCATTCGCTACTTAATCTGCTCCTTTCCCAACAAGTAGGTGTAAAGATCCATAGCCTGCTCTTCGAACATTTTTACAATCCCCCTGTCGTCGATCATTCTGACCAGAACATCCCATCCCCTGTAATGATACTTTATTGCGAGCCACTCCTTACACTCTTCGTATGTTTGCAACTTTTTTCCGTCTATAGAGAAGCACTCTCCTCTGAATTCACCAAAGTTAAAGTCCATCTATCAAACTTAAAAAATCAGAACCACATCGGGAGGCCTGATTTTAAATTCTAATGTCATTCTAATGTACGCACCTGAAGGCATAACTACAAATGGAACCAAAATGGACAGCCCGAATATTCAGGCAATATCCGGCATTATTTTAATTAAGCGTCCATTTATCCTTCCAGTCGATTGAGATATCACCGTTATCTATATTTACAGGCAGCCAGATATAGCGACCATCTATCGGGTTTTTCGGAGTCCATTTATCTGCCATGAAAATAAACTTTCCCTTAGCAGGATCCACCGGTAATACATGCGTACTCTGACCTCCGTAGGTTAGTTCGCTTCCCGGACCTTTACAAGGATTGCCATGATAAGTCCATGGACCGAAAACAGATTTCGCAGAGAACCATCTGGCCGCATTCGGATCCCAGCCGGTACAACCAGAGCCTATCATATAATAAGTCCCGGCATATTTAAAAATGGCAGGCGCCTCCGTTTGGTGGCCAATGTATACTCTGGTAAATTTCCCGGTATGCCCGGTATAATCATCATTCAGCTCGGCAACATGAAGCGTGTAATTCTCTTCCGATGAGAAAATATGATAAGCACGCCCGTCGTCATCCACAAAAACCGTCATATCACGGGCCATTTGCCCTCCCGGAAGATCACGGCAAAAGAAACCATCACTTTTACTGGCCGGGGCAGCACAGTTTACCTTTTCGTTTTCCGGGGTACCGATTGGATAAAAAGGCATCTTGCCGGCGTTTGGCCGGTAGCTATATAAGAATTTAAAAGGCCCCGTTACACGGTCACTCACAGCCACTCCTGCGCGTGCAGCAGAATATCCTTTTCCGCGCAACTCAAGATGAAACCACATCACATACTTGCCGGTTTTCTTGTTGTAAACCACTTTAGGCCGTTCGAGGATGCACCCTTTTGCAATATCACTTGTTGTGTCGGCCGAAACAGAGAGGGCAATCCCTTCGTCACGCCAGTTGTACAAGTCTTTTGAAGAATAACAATGGACACCTACCATAGCGGTATTCCCTTCAGGACCGGCTATCTTGTGTTCACCGAACCAATAAAAAACACCATCTTTTTGCAGAATACCTCCCCCATGAGCATTGATGTGAACCCCTTTATTATCTTTCCATATATCCCCGGGATGAAACGCGGAATAAGTTTTTTGACAAAAAGCCCCGGAAGCTGTAAACAGAACTGAGAAGAAAAGAATGAAAATTTTAAGCATAATATTAAAGTGTGTGTGTGTGTGTGTTTAATGATGATGATTAGCAAACCGGTACATTTCACAAGCAGCCAGCAGAAACGCACCAACTCCAAAATTCGCGGTAGACTGAGCATTCACAACCTGTCCGGGAATTGCTTTCTCCCCTATAGGCTGAACGTAGCCAACCCTTCCATCCGCCTGAAGCGCCGTATTCGCGAGGTAGTTCCACGCCCTTAACGCAGCATTTGTATAGTTAGTATCACGTAACAGACCACTATTTATTCCCCACAGAAGGCCATAAGAAAAAAATGCCGTACCGCTTGTTTCCGGCCCGGGGGCATGATCCGGATCCAGCATTCTTCGGGTCCAGTTCCCGCCGGGCTGCTGGCTTGCAGATATGGCGGCTTCCATGGTCTTAAATCTTTCAACATAAAAACTGTAATGGGGGTCGCCGGCCGGCAGATCCTGCAGCACCTTTGCCAGGCCTGCAAAGACCCAGCCGTCTCCTCTCGCCCAGAAATCCTTTTTACCAGATGTGCTTTTATGCTTTGGATAAACATATTTGGCATCCCTGTAATAGAGTCCCGCTTCCGGATCGTACATCACACTGTCAGCATAGTTCAGCCACTCATAAAGCTTATCCGAATATTGCCGGTTCCCGGTTATCTTGTAAAGTTTGGTCATCACCGGCATAACCATATAAAGGCCGTCGGCCCACCACCAGTAATTATTCCGGGAAGTACTCATCTGGTACTCCATTACTTCCCTTGCACGCACAATCTTCTTCGGATCGGGAGCAAGACGATACAGGTCCGCATAGGTCTGGAAACAGATCTGCCAATCTCCAAAAAGCACATAATCATCAGTCTCTCCGTAAGTATATTTCCATTGCAATGTGTCGGCCGACTTTGCCCCCATCCATCTATTATGTTCTGCCCAGTCTTCTGAATACTTACGGAAAATTCCATTTCCGGTTAGCCTGAACACCTCCATATTTCCCGTATGATAGGCGGCATTGTCCCAAAACGCCCTGACAAAAGGGCTATTTTGCGATTGCCAGTACGTGTTTACCTGATTAATGATCGCAAGTATTTTCTTTTTACCAGGCGCTTTTTGAGACAGAGCAGGAACGGCAAGGAGCAGCAAAAAGAATGTAAGCCATGAAATTTTCCCAGGATTTACCAGAATGATCTTCTTCATATTTTAGCTTTAATGTTCAATCTTCAGAATTTAAAAGGCTTTAATTTGATGTATACCTGAAAATCTTTGATCATGCCTGTATTTCCAGCTTCCGGGCGAGGCAAATACGAAAAGCCGGAAACCGTTTTTTCTTCACCCAGGTCTATCACGATCTGATGCGGATATTTCGCCTTTGTAGTGGTGTAGTTCGTATGCCAGTAAGTAGATTCCTGGAGGTCAAAAACATTGTTGGCAATGTTATTCGCAGCTTCAGTTTCTTCACTGTCGGCATACAAGACCTTCCAGTGCTGCCGTGAAAGGGGCTTCCCGTTATCATCAAGAATTTCCAGTTCGGCAACAGACGCGTAATTATCCTTCGACTGGGAGTTAAGCGCTTCCAGGCAGAAATACCGGGTCTTTTCATTTTTCCCGAAGCGGATATGCTGCCAGCCATTCCCCGGCTTGAAAGTTCCGTGGTATATCGGGGTTTCGCCGGACAAATCGAGGTTCTGGCCATACTTACGATGAGTAAAGGCGCTATTACCCTTCAGCACATTCAGAATAGGCTGGCGAAGACCCGCCACCTGCGCTCTCTCAGGAGATGCCAGATCAAAAATGATAATTTCATTCCGTCCCTTTTTAAGCCAGCATCCCGGTACATAGAGCGTCTGCTGGGGGCCTATCTGCCAGTACCGGCCAATAGCATAGCCATTTATCCATAACATTCCCTTACTCCAGGTACTCATGTCCATAAATGTATCACCGGTCTTGCTAAGATTAAAAGAACCTTTATACCAGGCAGCTGTATTAACCGGTGCTTTTCCTTCCCTGTATACCTTATTTTTCACGAAAAAATAGTCAACAGGAAATGAGTAAATTTTCCAGCCTTTCAGCTCCCGGGTATTCCCGTCTGATTTTATCTCCACTTTTTCCGTAATACCTTTCCAGTCATAA
>JBQGEO010000484.1:0-5273 GCA_052039655.1 Pararcticibacter sp. | reverse complement strand
GCCGTGCTTCTCATTATCGCAGTAGCGCTGATCAACATCACGATCCGCCTCGCCATCTATTCACAACGCTTCCTCATCAAAAGCATGCAGCTGGTGGGCGCAACCAGGGGTTTCATACGCCGCCCCTTCCTGGGGTATGGCATCCTTCACGGTTTCCTGGGAGGTCTGATTGCCGTAATCCTGCTTCTTTTAACTCTCTACCTGGCGCAGCAACAGATCCCCGAGCTCATTGTTCTCCGCAACTGGTTTGAATTCGGTGCAGTCTTCGCAGCTGTCGTAATAATAGGAATATTAATTTCTGGTTTAAGCACTTACTTTGCTGTCAGCAAGTATCTGCGTTTAAAAATTTATAACCTTTACAGATAAGATAATGGCAAAAAAACTATTCTCTGAAAACACAGGGAACAAAGAGCTTCACTTCATTTTCGATAAAAGCAATTACAGGCTGATGCTTATCAGTATCGCGGTTGTCGTGCTTGGCTTTGCCCTGATGACCGGCACCACCGATATTTATGATTTCCGCAAAACAGTCCTTGCACCCATCGTAGTTCTCATTGGCTTTGCAATAGGCTTTTTCGCAATCTTAAAGAAGCGTAAATAGTATCCCATGACCATATTTCAAGTAATTATACTGGCCATCATCGAAGGCCTTACCGAGTTTTTGCCTGTATCGTCCACCGGCCACATGATCATCGGCTCCTCCCTCATGGGTATTCAGTCGGATGCATTTGTGAAACTATTCACAGTGGCCATACAACTGGGAACAATACTTTCCGTTGTGATACTTTACTTTAAGCGTTTTTTCCAAAGCTTTGATTTTTACTTCAAGCTCCTGGTAGCATTTATACCAGCAGTATTCTTCGGGGCGCTGTTCAGCGACATGATTGACGACCTCCTCGAAAGCCCCCTTGCGGTTGCGGTCTCACTTGTATTGGGAGGTATCATCCTGCTGTATGCCGACAAGTGGTTTAACAAGCCCAAGATCGAGTCGACAGATCAGATCAATTACCCGACAGCGTTTAAGATCGGACTCCTGCAATGCCTGGCCATGCTTCCGGGTGTTTCCAGATCAGGAGCTACCATCATCGGCGGAATGTCACAGAAACTTTCCCGCAAGGCTGCAGCCGAATTTTCCTTCTTCCTTGCCGTTCCAACTATGCTTGGCGCCACGGTCAAAAAGATATGGGACTTTTACAAAACCGGCCACCAGATTAGCGGCGACGAATTAAACATGCTCCTTCTCGGAAATATCATTGGTTTTATAGTTGACATCATAGCCATCAAGTCCTTCATCGGGTATCTCACCAAACACGGATTCAGGGTATTCGGATGGTATCGCATCGTAGATGGCGGGATAATATTAATTTTGCTGCTTGCAGGCAAAGACCTGCAGATCGTGTAATGGATACAGAAGAAAAGACAAAAGAATTTCCGCAGTTCAACTTCCCGGAAGGAGAATTACTATTAGTTAACAAACCATACCGCTGGACCAGTTTTGACGTGGTCAGCAAAATAAGAAACGCTTTCAAGCCATTAAAGCTCAAAGTAGGACATGCAGGTACGCTTGATCCCCTGGCAACAGGGCTCCTCATTATCTGCACAGGAAAGCTGACAAAGAAAATCGACGAATATCAGGCACAGGAAAAGGAATATACCGGCACCATGGTGCTCGGGGCCACCACTCCTTCCTATGACCTCGAAACGGAGATTGATGCCCGTTTCGATACAGCCCATCTCCGGGAGGAGGACATTCAGGCAGCCTGCAAATCCTTCATCGGAGAAATTCAGCAGTACCCGCCAGCCCATTCGGCGGTGAAGGTTGAAGGCGAGCGCCTCTATCAGAAAGCAAGACGCGGCGAAGCTGTCGAATTGCGAGCGCGCGCCGTTACCATCAGTGTCTTCGAGATCACTGCGCTCAACTTTCCTGAAGTTGAGTTCAGGGTAGTTTGCAGTAAGGGACCATACATCCGTTCACTAATCCATGATTTCGGAAAAGCACTCGGCAACGGCGCATACCTTTCGAGACTTCGGAGAACCAGGAGCGGCGACTTCCGCTGCGATCAGGCATGGGAAGTAATGGAACTCGTCCGCCATATCAGAAGCCTCAAAGACGCAGAGCAGGAAATTAAGGACCCATTAAAGTAGTTTTCATCTGTAAAAAAACTACCCGGTGCAGGTAAAAATCCGGTAAACTTATTCTTATACAGCGTTATTTGAACTTACATATAAACAAGTTTATCTAAGTTTGCACAGGCTAATGAAAGTTTACAGACACATAGACGAATTCCGCAAGTTAGAAAATGCCGTTGTCACTATCGGTACTTTCGACGGCGTACATATCGGACACCGCAAGATCATATCCCGCCTCGTAGAAGATGCACGGCACATGAAGGGAGAAAGCGTCATACTCACATTTTTCCCCCACCCCAGGATGATCCTTCATCCAGAAGATGAAACACTCAAGCTCATTAACACCATTGCTGAAAAGACTGAACTAATTGAGCAATTAGGAGTAGACCATCTGATCATTACGCCGTTTACCCGCGATTTCTCTAATCTTTCCCCCGCTGACTACATCAGGCAGATCCTGATAGACAAGATCGGGACCCGCAAGATCATTATAGGATATGACCACCGTTTCGGAAAAGACCGGGCCGGCGACTTCAGTCTGCTGCAGCAGCACGCCCCTCTGTATCGATACGAAATTGAAGAGATACCCGAACAGGATATCCACGATGTAGCAGTAAGTTCCACCAAAGTTCGCGAAGCCCTCCTTAAAGGCGATGTCAAAACGGCCTCAGATTTCCTTGGATATCCATTCCAGCTACAGGGACAAGTGATCAAAGGCGACCAGATAGGTCGCAAAATCGGATTCCCGACGGCAAATCTGCTCGTCGAAGAAAAGTACAAACTCATCCCATCCGATGGTATCTATGCCGTAGAAATAACAGATGTTCCCACGGCCACTCCGGATGGATTCAATACCGGCTCACCTCTCCAGGGAATGGCCTACATCGGCAACCGCCCAACCGTTAATGGTATGACCCGTAACATCGAAGTCAACATCTTTAACTTCGACCAGGAAATCTATGGCCATAAGATCCGAATCCGCTTTCTCCACTACATCCGCGGCGACATGAAATTCAACTCTCTTTCCGAACTCCAGGACCAGATAGCACAGGATAAGGAAGCCGTAATGGCAACAATGAGAAACCTTTAGCTGTCGCTAATGGCTATCAGCAATTGGCTGTTAGCCATTGGCAATTAGCTACCCCTACCATCTCCCCTCAGCCATTATTGCCCCACTTTGAACCCTCTGCCCCTGACTTTCTACTTTTAACTTTCTACTTTTAACTTTTCGCCCCCTCTCCGCAACTCATAACTCATAACTCATAGTCACCCCTTCCTCACATTCCAGATCTTCTCCGCCTTCCTCCCAATCAGCCAGAAAGACACAGCCAGTACCCCGAAAAAGACAGCCTTATTTGTTACATCCCAGAGATATTCAAAATAGCGGGTATAAATATTGATCAGCAGGAAAGTAATACCAAATTCCCGGGCAATTGAATCCTTTCGTCTTAAGCCATAGATCATAAAGCCCAGAGAAACAGCCGCTGATATGATTCCCCAGTAGAACAGATCCGTTTGTTTCACTTTTATCCAGTCCTCAATATCGCCGAAATTGCCGAAAATAGACAACAGCCATAAAGAAATAAAGAGGTAAAACATCCCGATAATATAGGTCAGCGTATTAAACTCAGGCATTTTATTCGCTCTCTCAAGATAAAGACCTGCAGAGGTAAGGATAACCCCAAAGATCACGAAGCGCAAAGGATAATTCATTCCCAGGAAATAATCGCTCCAGTTAGTCTGATAGCCCGTCTCTGTCCCAAACCAGCTCCCCAATGACACCAGGGCAAAAGCCCAGATCAGCTTCGAGCGGAATTTTATAGCCAGCACACCGTAAATAAAAACCGAAAGCAGGAAAAGAACAGAAAAATGCCCCGCACCGTTGTCGAGTGCTTTCCCCAAAAAAGCAACACTGATGGCTGTGAACAGAACCCCTGTAAAAAGAGTGGCTTCATTACTGAACACCCGCTCAGGGAATTTCTTTTTCAGCTTCTGCCCATAGTAATAAAACCAGCCAGCCAGCCCTCCGGCAATAACGCTGATCACGATATCAGGAGTGTCGTATAACTTTTTGATCATATCAATGATCGCATCGTCAATAACCACAGAAGCAACAGCAATAAGCCCGCAGGCAAGAGCCACCCAGAAAGAATATTGTGCAAGCCTGCGCCAGTCAAACTGTTTTACATCATACGACGACCGCAGTTGCCCTGCCGTATCACTGTTAATCAGTCCGTCCTTCTCCCAGTGGTTAATAGTTTGTTCCAGGAAGTCCGCCTCCTGCCGGTCAAGATTAAGCTTTGTCATAGGCAGGAAGAGAAATTTCAAGTAAATAATTTATCATGTTCAGATCACTGGTTATGGACAAAGGTACAACATTCGATTTACGATTTTTGATTTAGAAGAAGGCGAAAGAGGTAAGTAGTAAGTTGAAAGGTTAAAGTTGAGAGTGAAAAGGTTGGAATAGGGAGTGATAAGAGGTGATGGTCTTTAATGGCTTTATTTAGAAGCTGATTGCTGAGAGCTGATACCAAAAGCTCATAAAAGTGATTGCCAGAAGCTAACAACCAAATGCTAATAGCCAACAGCCAATTGCTGAAAGCCATAAAAAAAACGGGATGACATCACGCCACCCCGTTTGTACAGAACATATGAAAGTAATCTACAACTGAGTATTATTAAGCAATTCAGCAGTGGGGATCTTGAACAGGTAACGGGCATCAGCGGGAGCAATAGTTGAATTAGCCCCAACACAAACCATGCTCTGTCCTCTTCTGGCAATATCGTTTGATCTGAATCCTTCCGTGATCAGTTCAATACGTCTCTCTGTGAGGATTGCATTGATCAAATCCTGCTTAGTTGTGCCTGCGTACGACCATGTCGCATCTGATCGGTTGTGAACAGCCTGAAGCAGGGCAACAGCTCTCGTCTGGCTTCCAGCTTCGGCTTCCGCTTCAGCAAGGTTCAATAACACTTCCGACCAGCGGAGAACAGGAACCCAGTCAATAAAAGGCGATACACCGGCGAATTTAGTTACATAAACCTGACCCGATATGGTCGAGGTTAATGCGGTTTTTCTTACATCATCTGCTTCCCATTGAGGATTAGCATAGATACCAGGAGCATTGGGATTCAGATAATAT
>JBQGEO010000483.1:0-2188 GCA_052039655.1 Pararcticibacter sp. | reverse complement strand
CCTATTTCGGCATCTTTGACCTGGCCGGATTTCCTAAGGATGCTTATTATATGTACAGGAGTGAGTGGACAACCAAGCCTGTTCTTCATATTCTGCCGCACTGGAACTGGCAGGAGGGAAAGACCGTGGATGTTTGGGCTTATTACAACAATGCAGATGAAGTGGAGCTGTTCCTGAATGGAAAATCACTGGGAGTGAAGAAAAAAGAAGGGGAAGATCTGCATGTGATGTGGAGGGTGAAATATGAACCGGGTACTCTGAAGGCCGTATCCCGCCGTGACGGAAAAGAGGTATTGGTAAAGGAAGTTAAAACTGCAGGACAGCCTGCGAAGATTGAACTGATAGCAGACAGGAAAGAAATTAAAGCTGACGGAAGGGACTTGTCCTTTGTAACGGTTCGTATACTCGATCAGGATGGGAACCTCGTACCCCGGGCTGATAACCTGGTGAAATTTAAGGTTAAGGGAGAAGGTTTTATTGCCGGAGTAGACAACGGCTATCAGGCGAGTATGGAGCCCTTTAATGCCGATCGTCGTAAAGCGTACAACGGCTTGTGCCTCGCTATTATTCAGACAACAGAGAAGCGGGGAAATATTAGCATTGAAGCTGTCTCTGAAGGATTATCTTCATCGGTTATTACTTTAAAGTCAAGATAGAATGAGAACTGCGGCGTTGAATGTATCCAGCATATCAGAGCTGATCGGAAAAACGACTCGTATAAGCGTTTTGCTGCTCTTATTGCTATTCAGCATGACAGTAACCGCGGCGGAAATATGGGTGTCGCCTGCGGGTAATGATAAGAATCCGGGAACAAAGGACAAACCTGTTGCAAGTGCTCACATGGCGTTAAGAATCGCACGGGAGCTCCGCCGGTTAAATGATCCTTCTGTTGCCGGCGGGATTCATATCATACTGAAAAAGGGGACTTACAGGCTTTCTGAGCCTTTGTTTATAAGGCCTGAAGACTCAGGTACCTCCTCCAGTCTTACTGTTATCCGGTCGGAGGAAAGCGGAAAATCCGTCCTCAGCGGAGGACTGGAAATTAAAAAATGGCAGAGAGTAACAGCATTGGTGCCCGGACTGCCTGAAAAAGCAAGAGGGAATGTCTGGGTTGCTGACGCACCTGAATATGGAGGTGACCTGGTAAATTTCAGACAACTTTGGGTAAATAACAGGAAAGCCACAAGAGCTCGTGATGTAAATGCCCCTCTGATGAACAGGATTCTGTCATGGGATAAGACTACAGAAAGTTGCCGTATTCCTGCACCCCTGGCTAAAGGGCTTGAGAAAGCAGAGGGCCTTGAGATGTTTATTCATCAATGGTGGGCGATTGCGATGCTCAGGGTGAAATCGGTTGAGGCAGACGGAAAGGGTGCACGCCTGACGTTTTATCAGCCTGAAAGTCATATACAATCTGAACACCCCTGGCCTGCGCCATGGATATCAGAAAAAACCGGAAATTCCGCAGTCTACCTGAGTAATGCTATTCAGTTCCTGGATGAGCCGGGAGAATGGTTCCTGGACAGGAAAAACAGGAAAGTGTATTACTGGCCCCGGAATGGAGAAGACCTGAACAAAGGGGAAGTTGTTGCGCCAATGCTGGAAACTCTTGTGAAAATGCAGGGAACTGCCGAAAGGCCTGTCTCTTATATTGCCTTTAAAGATATTTCCTTCCAGCATACCGGGTGGTTAAGGCCATCGAAGGCAGGGCATGTTCCTTTGCAGGCTGGTTTATACCTGCTGGATGCGTATAAACTGAAAATTCCCGGAACTCCTGAAAAGAAGAACCTCGAAAATCAGGGCTGGGTTGGAAGGCCGGAGGCGGCTGTAGAAACAAGTTTCAGCAGAAATACCAGATTTGAAGGTTGTCGTTTTGAACATCTTGCTTCTACCGGACTCGATTTAAAGAGAGGGAACACGAATGACAGGATTGAAGGCAACCTGTTTAAAGACATTGGCGGAAACGCTATCCTGGCAGGTGTATTTTCTGATGATGCTTTTGAATCTCATCTCGCCTATAATCCACAAGACTTAAGGGAGGTAACTTCGGGAACTGAAATTCTAAACAATCTGATTACGGATGTGACAAATGAGGATTGGGGATGTGTGGGTATCTGCGCTGGCTTTGTGAAAGATATCAAAATTGAGCACAATGACATCAATGAAGTTTCCTATTCAGGCCTTTCTG
>JBQGEO010000482.1:0-4625 GCA_052039655.1 Pararcticibacter sp. | reverse complement strand
TGGGCTGACGCAAACGGAATTATCTCCGGGCAGAACTCATCGGCACTAACTGTACGCCCCGATAGAACTACCACGTACAAAGTGACCGCTTTCAATGCAAGCGGCTGTTCCAAAGGGCAGGAGATCACGATCTATGTACTGGAAGACTATCAAACGCTGAATGCAACTAATATTCTAACGCCTAACGGGGATGGCGCTAATGATAGCTTCATTATCAGAAATATAGACATGTATCCCGGCAATACCGTACGAATCTATGACCGCGGAGGCAAGCTGTTGTACAACACAATGAATTACAATAATGATTGGAAAGGAACAGTCAACGGCAGTCCGTTACCCACCGGAACGTATTACTACATTGTCGATTTCGGTAAAGGAAAGCAAACAATCAAGGGATTTATTACCCTTGTCAACGACAATAATTAGTAAAGTTCATTATAGTAAAAAGCAGGATACGATGAAAACGTATCCTGCTTTTTTATGCAGACAACAAAGCATATATTACAAGTTGTGTATCAGGTGGAAACACTCTGCCCCTTTTCTCTCAATACCAGCAGAGGTACCGTAGTATGGTAAGCAAGTTCATTAGATACACTTCTCCCGAAGAAACTATCGAAAAAGCTCTTTTCACGCGGAATCACCATCACTAGCTGAACGTCATGGGCTTCGGCGAATTCCATTATGCCTGCCGCCGGGTCTTTATGCGTCACATAAAAATACTCAGCGCCCTGTGCAGTCCAGACGTCATGAAGATCCCGCTGTTCGCGGATCACGTCAGCATCAACAGAAGCTCTCTCTTCACTCACGTTAACTACTGAAAGTTTGGCCTTAAACAAGGCGGCAATCCATTTTATCCGGTGTACCGGCGTACTCTCTCTGACATCCTTCAGGTCTGTAGCAAACACTACCGATGTTATCGGCTCCACCACGGCTTTAGGAGGTATAATCATAACAGCAACAGGACATTCCCTTATAATGGCGACCGTGTTACTCCCCATCAAAACCCTTTCTACCTTTCCCTTTCCAGAGGTGCCCATCACTACCAGGTCAATCGATTCTTCTTTGATAAATGCCTTGATACCTTCGATGAACGGCCTTGTATCCACATAAATATCCACTATCGTTCCCGAATAAGCCAGCGACAACAACTCATTTTTAAGTTCCGTCAGCTCACGGTAAACCGAATCATCCGCCCCTGATTCATAATACGCCTGGGCAAAAGGCACTTCTGCAGCAATAGCAGCAGGGCGGGCCGAGTGATAAAGAATGATGCGGAATGCACTTACCTGCGATGTCAGTGAGGCAGCGTATCTGGCGGCATGAAGCGATGCCTGCGAAAAATCGGTTAGAAGAAGGATGTTTCTCATTATAATGAAAACCGCTTACTCAGCAGGAAGGTTTTCTTTTTTTACGAAATACGTGTTTTTCAACCACTTCCACCCGGGCAGGAACAGGAAAAATTCAACCTAAACCGCGGCCGATTTACCAGGGGACAAGTTTCTGCGGAGAGTATTACGTTAGTTTTTGCTTACATTTTCCACACCTTCACTTTCGTTTATAAAGCATCATTCTCACCATACAGTCATAAGGACCACAAAAAAACATTCCAGGGTCTCTTATAATTCCGGATAAAGAAAACTGCATGTCTCCATAAAGTTCCCGCATTGCCCGTAATTTGTAACCAGACAATCTTTACCTTTGAATTAACAGCGCGATGCGGCACGAAGAAACACAAGATGGAAAACAATTTTGACGAAATAACCGAACGCAGAAACACCAACTGCTTTAAATGGGACTTAGACAGTGGTGATATTCTACCTATGTGGGTAGCAGATATGGATTTCAAAACAGCACCCGCAGTAATACAAGCGCTAACAGAACGGACGGCACACGGTATATTCGGCTATTCCCTTACCCCCCCGGCATTCTATGAGGCCATAACAGGCTGGTGGAACAAGAGGCACGGCTTAAGCATAAATAAAGACTGGATAGTGCCCACCCCCGGTATACTACCAGCTTTATCAGCTACATTACGGGGTCTTACCAGTAAGGGCAGCAAAGTGGTCATCCAGCCGCCGGTATATAATCACTTCTTCGTAACGATCGAACAAGGCGACTGTCAGCTCATTGAAAACAATCTCGTCTATGAAGAAGGCCAGTACTACATTGATTTTGAAGACCTGGATAAAAAGCTGGCTGCGCCGGAAGTAAAGTTGCTCCTGTTAAGCAATCCTCATAACCCGGCAGGCCGGGTATGGACAAGAGAAGAATTACAGCGCATCGGTGATATAAGTCTGAAGAACAAAGTCATCGTGCTATCAGACGAAATTCACTCAGACCTCGTTTACAAAGAACATTCACATATCCCTTTTGCTTCGCTCGGACAAGAATACAGCTTAAATTCAATTACCTTCGGTTCACCATCCAAAACGTTTAACCTCGCCGGTTTGCAAACCGCATATTTCTTTACCGAGAATGAGGAATTACGGAAAACGATAACAGAAGTTCTGCAAAAGCAGGAAATGACCCTGCTTAACGTATTTGCCGTCGAAGGACTGATTGCTGCATACGAAAAAGGAGAAACGTGGCTGGATGAGCTCAGGACGTACCTATACGACAATTACCTCTATTTAAAAACATTTTGCAGCACTTTCCTCCCCGAAGCCGGTATCTCACCTCTTGAAGGCACCTACCTGGTATGGATAAACTGCAGCGCTTTCGGCATACATTCAGATGCCCTTGCCGACAGATTACTACAAAACGAACAGCTGCGTATAAGCCCGGGAAGCATATTCGGAAAACCAGGCGACTATTTTATCAGGGTCAACATCGCCTGCCCGCGGTCGCTGCTGCAGGAAGGACTGGAACGACTCGCAAGAGAGTTAAAAAGGACAGGGCCTGCCTGAGTAATTCCTGCTCCCTGCTGCCGCCTGCATCATCATTATTAATCCCCCGTTTGTTTTTAGAGGCAGTGATCTTCTTATTCCCAAACTAGTAGCCGATAAAATTGATCCTGCGAAAATTCAGTTGAATTTTATCCAACTATCCATCACAGATATTTTTCACTATAGCAGGAATGACTACTTTTTTAAACCATTAAGAGAGAGAATTTCCGAGTGTCACTTCTCCATGGACCAGACCAAATAAATGATGACTTATGTATTCCGGCTACACCATTGACAGTTTTGGCTACATCAGTTTCTTCATGCCCAGCTATTTTTGTTTTAGAATTAACAACATGGAAAACAGGATTAAGGACAAGGTGGTAGCTGTTACCGGAGCCAGCAGCGGCATTGGAGAAGCAATAGCGGAATTACTGTCAGCGAAGGGCGCAAAGCTAGTACTGGGAGCACGGCGCGAAGATAAACTGGAGGAGCTGGCAAAACGAATTAGCAATGCAGGTGGAAAAGTAACCTGGCTGAAGATGGATGTTAGACGAAGGGAAGATACAGAGAACCTCGCAACCCTGGCTGAAACACATTTTGGCCGCCTCGACGTAATGATCAACAACGCAGGAGTAAGCCAGCTTTCCAACCTGGAAGAGCTCGATGTCGCAGGATGGGAAGAGATGATCGACATCAACTTTAAGGGCATACTATACGGAATAGCTGCCGCTCTTCCTCTGTTTAAGAGACAAGGATCGGGGCATGTCATCAATATCATTTCAACTGCGGGAATAAAGATCACCCCCACGATGGGCGTTTATGCCGCCACCAAAAACGCGGTACGCACAGTTAGTGAAGCACTCAGGCAGGAATCAGAAGGCCGATGGCGCGTGACGGGCATATCGCCTGGCTTCGTCAAAACACCCTTTGCAGACAGTATAAAAAATGAAAGCTTAAGAAATACCATCCAGGAAAAAGCCCGCGAAATTGCTATACCGGCAGAAGCAATTGCAGAAGCAGTCGCTTTTGCAATTGAACAGCCCGACAATGTTGACGTCGGTGACCTTGTTATCCGGCCATCTGTACAGGACTAACGGGCTTTTTTCGTAACTTACGTTATTTTCCAACACCTATGATATCCGGTAGTCAGCAGCCTCTCGTTTTTGACAGTATCTCTGAATTAATGCGGAGACTGGGACTTCCCCGTCCGAAACATCCCCTGATCAGTCTGATCAATTACGATCAGACGAGAATATCCCCCTCTGATGTGGGCCGAGGCGTCATTATAGATTTTTACAAGATAAGTTTCAAAACCAGCTTTAAGGGCAAAGTTAAATACGGACCGGGGTATTATGATTTTGCTGAAGGCGGCATGGCCTTCCTGGCTCCCAATCAGTTGGTAGCGATACCCGAAGATGAGGAATCATACGAAGGCTATGCCTTATTCTTCCACCCCGATCTCATCAGAGGTTATCCCCTGGCCAGTACCAGTCATCTGTACGGATTCTTTTCTTATGCTGTCTCCGAAGCTTTGTTTTTATCCGATAAAGAAAAACTAGTGATCAGTGGGTTATTTGATGCCATTGCTGCCGAACTTGAGAATAACATTGATCAGTTTAGCCAGGGCGTACTGGTTTCCCAGATTGATCTGCTGCTTAACCACAGCGATCGTTTTTACAACAGACAATTTTTAACCAGGAAGACCGTAAACAATGATCAGATAGACAAAATGCATGCCTA
>JBQGEO010000481.1:0-5446 GCA_052039655.1 Pararcticibacter sp. | reverse complement strand
TCAGAATGAAAGTTATCATGTTACGTGTAATAAGCCGGCTCAGCAGTTAGGATATGGTGTGAATGTACCGGCTCTTATTAATTGGACAATAATAATGAATTAGTTGTGTAATAGTTGTTATTATTACCCGATATTTCGGTTGTGACCTGAAGACCTTTTAGTTATGCTCTTTTGCTCTGGTGATATTAATGTTTTTGTTCCGACTTTTGTACCTGGGCATGCCAATACCAGGGTGGCTATGGTGCTAACGTTATAACAAAAAGTTGCGGGGGAGTTCTTAAGAGATAAGTGATCTAGAAAAAAATGGCAAAATCAGTATAGCCGTCTTCTGCTGTTTTTAACGAAAACCTGAAGCCATGATTGATCAGGATTTCCCTGATCAGGGTCAGTCCCACGCCCTGTCCTTCTTTCTTCGTTGAGTAAAAGGGGGTGAATAGTTTATTTTCAGCATCCGGAGTTATGCCACAACCCGTGTCACGAACGACCAGCTTAGCCGGATCAGGCTTGAGCATTATTTTGATTTCCTTTTCCGGAGATGCGTCAAGTGCTTCAAATGAATTTTTAATAATATTGATGATTACCTGTTCCATTTGCTGAACATCGAGATCTACTATTACGATTTGGGGAGGAAGAACTAATTCCAGGTGTATGTTTTCTTCCTTCGCCTTCAATTCAAATAAGCGGGAAGCAGATACAAGCATTTCCGACACATTAGTCTGTTGCTTATTTGGAAGAGGAAGCCTCACAACTTTAGCAAAGTTGCGCATAAACATATTTAAGTTGTTATTCCTGCTGATGGCCACTTCAAGGGCGTTTAACAGATCCTTATCCGGATCTGATAATCCTGCTTCAGTATCACGGGCAAAAGACAGAATGGAGTTAACAGGTCCAATGGTGTTGTTCACCTCATGAGCCATCATTCTGATCACTTTTCCATAAGCTTTCTTTTCTGTCTGCAATATCTCTGCACTGAGTTCAGAAAGCATCACAAAATAGCGTTGGAAGCCGCGGTCTATAAAAAAAGACTTCTGGCATTTATAGGTTTCAACTCCACTGATACTGACAACTCTTGATTCCCCCGCTTTAATATCTTTAACCTCTTTGATAAGAATATGATTGCCTTTCTCAATCTGTTTCTGGAGGTCTTCTTTTTCTGTAATACCTAAAAGCTCCATTGCTTTCGGATTGAGGTGTTCTATGTTATGATCAAAATCCATAATAATGACCCCCGTTGGAGAAGTGCTGATCAGTTTCTCGAGGAATGAATGCTGTTCTTCCTGAAGAGTTCTCTCGGAGCGCAGGCTGTCAATCATGTGATTGTAAACACCAATAAGCTGGTCTACCTCAAATTTACCTGTAGTCCGGAATTTGACATTGAAATCCTGGTCTTTTATGGCGTTGATACCCTGAAGCAACGTTTTCAACGGCTGAATCAACTGTTGGTACAGCAACCAGGAAAGCCATAGGGAAACGATAACAAAGACTTCTGAAATAATGAATAGAACCTTGTTATCCCTGAAAACAATGAAAGTCAGCGAGATGGTGGTCAAATGGAGGATTCCAACGAAGAGCAGGTATTTAGTTCTCAGTTTCATCAAAAGGTATGTTATACTTTTCAAGTCTCCTGTAAAGAGCGTTCCTGGTTATTCCCAATGCGGCAGCTGCCCTGGAGATCCGGTTTTTGTGAAACTGCATTGCCTTCTGAATCATCATAATTTCAACCTGTTCGAGCGTAAGAATACCAACATCGGGAAGCTGAATAGTCCCTTTTTTTGCAATTGACATATCGTACTGTGACTGGAAATCTTTAATCTGGAGATCGTCCTTTTTGCGCACCAGAACGGTTCTTTCCACCAGGTTTCTTAGCTGGCGAATATTTCCCGGGAGAGATTGCTGCTGCAGCCATTTCAAAGCATCAGCACTCACTTTCAAGTTAGGTCTATTGTAGATATCCTTCATGGTGTTTACAAAGAAGTTCACAAGCAAAGGAATATCACCAGGGCGGTCGCGTAAGGCGGGAAGGTTTACGGTGATCAGATTTATGCGGTAAAAGAGGTCTTCCCGGAAGGTTCCTTTACTTACCATTTCTTCAAGATTCCGGTTCGTGGCGCATACAACCCGCACATCAATAGTCTTTGTGCGACTGCTGCCCAGTACCTCAAAGGTGCGGTCCTGGAGTACCCTGAGCAGTTTGACCTGGCTCCCCTGATCAAGATCTCCGATTTCGTCTAAAAAGATAGTCCCCTTATTTGCCATCTCAAAGCGGCCCATCCTGTCGGTCCGGGCATCAGTGAATGCCCCTCTGACATGTCCGAACATTTCACTCTCAAACAACGAGCTGGATATGCCGCCAAGATTCACCTTAACAAATGGTTTGTTATTTCTTTTGCTGTTGCGGTGGATCGCTTCTGCAATCAATTCTTTTCCTGTACCGCTTTCACCCATGATCAGAACTGACGCATCCGTTGATGCCACGTGTCCGATTGTATCCAGCAATTCAAGCATCCGGGCATCTTCGCCGATGATATTTTCAAAATGATAAAGCTTGTCAAGCTGCCTGCGGCCAACATGATTGCTCTTTTTATTGTTGAGGTCTAAAAGCGTGTTCACTGACTGCAGGAGCTGTTCGTTAGTCCATGGCTTGTTGATAAAGTCTTTCGCTCCGAGCTTCATACCCTCTACAGCCAATCCTATAGTCGCCCATCCTGTTATCAGAATAACCGGGACTGAGGTGTTTATTTGCCTGATAGTCTTCAGAAGTTCTATTCCTTCAATGCCGGAAGTATCAGCGGAGAAATTAAGATCCATAATAACCAGCGAGATATCTTTACTGGCTATCGCGTCCATCGCTTCGGCTGCAGAGGACGCTAATGCAATCGTTAAGCCTTGCGCTTTGAGCAAAAGGCTTAACGATGTCCTTACAGCTATATCATCGTCAACAATAAGTATCATAATAGAAGGTAAAAATACACTTAATCCTCCTGCAGGGCGGTGGATGGATAAATATAAGCCGCCTGCCTGGCAGGATATAAAGAACAAATGACCACCAAAACATAAATAAAAACCACCGAAAAAGCAATGGCTTTCAGATATACTTCTGAAGCAATATCATCTACGTTCAGCAAAGGGAACTGAATAGCAAAAAAGGTTCCGGCAATCAGAGATATTGTTGATAACACGAGACCCTCTGTTATAACCTGCTTTGAGATTTCGCTGCCACTCGCTCCCACAGCCCTGCGTAGTCCGATTTCCGACTTCCGGCGATTGATATTATACCATAATACTCCGAACATACCGAGAGCCACATTGATAATAAGGAAACCTACTACCACGAAGATGATACTGAATGGAATGATCATGAAATTATTCTTCGTTGTTCTCTTTTTTTCCAAATGCTCTATTTCGATATTCGCATTTTTGCTGAAATTAGACATTGTCTTGTACAGACGCGCTTCAAAAGCTGCATCTGCTGTTGGACGTACTTTAATCAGCATATAATTCTCATCGCGATCCAAACTGTCAAGTACCTTAAATACAATATTTTCCAAAGAGCGGTAATCGCCAGTCAGCTTGGTGTTTTCAGCCACCCCATTGACTATCAGCTTATCCGAACCCATTGTTATCACCTGCCCAATGGCATCCTGTGTGCCGAATAACTTCTCTTTCAGTAATTTATTAATGACCGCCCCGGAGTAGCCCTTTCTATGAGCGGGAGTCCAGGTTCCGGAAAGCACCTGTATATTTAATACTTTTGAATACTCCTTATCGGTGAGATACAAGGTAGCGCTTTGGTCCTTTCCTTTATAACTCACGGCGTTACTAATTTCATTGTTGGAGTATGGAATATTATTTGAGGAAAAACAAATATTCTCAACCTGAGGCATGGAAAGGATCATCTTTTTTAAAATATTTACCTGCCCGGCAATTGAGTCACGACTGTTGAGCCCTGACGGCAATCCATAATTTACAGACCAGACATTTTTATAATCGAAACCTCTGGGCGTGGTATAAAGCTTATAAAAGCCTATGATATTATAGAAAGTGACAAAAAGTACGATAAAGGAAATAAATATCTCGAGCAGGAGGAGGAAATTCTGCTTCTTTTTATTCCAAATGAGTTTAAAGATATGAGTAATCATGTTTTTTGAATTGAGCTAACGGACCTTCAGTGCATTTACAACTTCCATTCGGGACATTCTCCAGGCAGGGTAAACGCCGGAGAGGAAACCAAAAATCAGGCACGCTATAATTGCGTACAGCAGAACGGTAAAATTAATGGTGAGCGTGAGATTAGGAATGAGGGCACTGCTATTGACGGCGAAAAGGATTAACCAGGAAAAAATCAGACCGATAATTCCCCCTCCAAGGGTAAGAATAATATTCTCAATGATAAATTGTACAGCAAGAGTGCCGGATGAAGCGCCAAAGGCTTTTCTGACACCTATCTCTGAAGACCGCTCCATGATTCTGCTGATATTAATATTCATAAGATTGATCGTTGGAAGCAGCATTAAGAGAAGAATTACAATCACGGCTCCGGTAATGATAATCGCAAGACCCGAACTATCTGATTTTCGTGAAAACATGCGGGTGAAACTTTCGATATAGGAATCAGCATGACTTGATAGTTTCGTATAGTCCTTATTTTGAGGAGGGACTTTTGATACCACCTGCTGGTATTCACTCCTGATCTTGTCGAGATCATCGCTGCTATGGGCAAGCAGAATTGCTGAATACATCCCGTTTATTGATTTGTCGCGATAGTCATTTTTTGAGAGAGTATAGGGCAGATACATATCGGCATAGATGAGGGGTGCCGTAATTGGAACACTCTTTACTACACCTACAACCCGGTATTGTATATTATCCGTTTCAATATACCGGCCAACGCATTTTTCATTTTCTCCGAAATATTGATTCCTTATATCTTCCGAAATGACAGCTATGCGTTCGCCGCTTTTTATTTGCTGAAGAGTATAGGGCTTTCCCTCTAAAAACTTGAATTCAAGGACGTCCCACCATTCGTCATTGGTGAATTTCATATTGATAAGCAGCTTCTTATTCCTGACGTAAGTATTCGTAGCAGTAAAGATTGAAGAAATCGCGACTTTTTCGGGTGTTTTCATTGAACGGACATAGTGATCCATATAGTAGAAGCTTGCCGGCCCCTTCATGATCCCGTTCTGCTTTGGATTTTCCTGTATCACAAAGTTGATGTACAAATTGCGGTCCCGGTTTGTATCCGGATAATCTGCACGGGTGATGTTCTCCCAGAATGCGGCAATCACAATAATGATAGTCAGTGTGAAACTAATGCCGAAAAGACTGATAAAGGTGAAGAACTTCCTTCTTCGAAGAACTGCCAGGGCTATTTTAAAATAGTTTTTAAGCATTATCTTAATTTTAAAAGCATCTATTGAACCTGAGAACCATCGAAAAGACGAAC
>JBQGEO010000480.1:0-8480 GCA_052039655.1 Pararcticibacter sp. | reverse complement strand
AAAAGGAGCTGACCGTACTATAAAAAAGCCTCAGGGATATGATCCCAATGAATTTAAACACGCCTGTGATGTATCGGATCCCTCGAAAATAACAGGCCCCGATAACAACTGTTACCAGATGATGCAATACGGCAGGCTGCCGAATAACAAATACATGATCAACTGGCCCAAGGACGGAAATGATATCTATCTCAATATCATAGAAAAGACCCCTGCCGAAAGAGAAGCCGCCCTCAAAGAAGCTAAATTGCATACTCTGCGTTTCGTCTACTATATCCAGACTGTTCTCGGTTTTAAAAACCTGGGTATTGCAGAGGATGAATATCCGACCCGCGACAAGCTTCCTATGATCCCTTACCACAGGGAGTCGAGAAGAATGAAGGGGCTGGTTACTTTAACTCTGAATCATGTTTCCATGCCTTACGCGCAGCCGGATCCTCTGTATCGTACAGGAATTGCTGTTGGTGACTACACCATTGATCATCATCATCTCAAAAATCCATCAGCACCAAAGATTGATTTCGTAAAGATAAAAGTACCCAGCTACAATGTTCCACTCGGAGCACTGATCCCTCAGGAAACAGATGGATTGATCGTAGCTGAGAAGAGTATCAGCGTAACGAATATTGTAAACGGTGCTACACGCCTGCAACCGGTTGTTTTGACTATCGGACAGGCAGCAGGGGCACTTGCGGCAATATCGCTTCAGTCAAATCGGCAACCCCGTGAGGTGGATATAAGGAAAGTTCAGCAGGCAATCCTGGATTCGAAAGGATATCTGATGCCATTTATCGATGTGAAGCCCGGTGACAGAGATTTTGCTGCCATACAGCGTATCGGCGCGACCGGGATAATGAAAGGGACGGGTCTTGCCTATAAATGGGCTAACCAGACCTGGTTTTATCCGGAACGGGCGATCAGTGAATATGAGCTGGTAAGCGGACTGAAAGAATATTACCCCGCCCTGAGTACTTATCAGGCGCCGGGCTCAGCCCTCACGCTCGAATCGTTATCTGCGGTTTTTAAAGTGCTGATCCCTGAATTCGACAGCAGGTTGCTATCGTCTGAGTGGAGCAGGCTAAATCCCGGTAAGGCTGCCCAGCCCTCAACAGAACTGGACAGGAGAGCCGCAGCTGTTCTGGTAGATCATTTCCTTCATCCATTCAGCAGAAATATCGATTTCACAGGGAAGCTAAAATCTAATTAAACGGTAATGAAAGCCCGCACATTTTCATATTTCCCTGAAGCAAATTTAAAGCACTAATAAATTATATATGTCATTAAGCGTACTAGATATCTCTGTTATTCTGATATACATCTGCGGCCTGGTCGGTCTCGGCTTTTATATCTCCAAAAAAGCCTCAAAGGACCTGCAATCCTATTTTTTAGGAGGCAACCAGATGAAATGGTATTATCTCGGGCTGAGTAATGCCTCCGGGATGTTTGATACCTCAGGAACCATGTGGACGGTCAGTATCCTTTTCATTTACGGATTGAAAAGTGCCTGGATCCCCTGGCTATGGCCGGTATGGAATCAGGTATTTATCTTCGTTTACCTGGCTATATGGATGAGGCGATCCGGCGTGATGACCGGAGCGCAATGGATAACGTTCAGATTTGGTGACGGCAAAGGAGCCAAATTATCCCACATCATCATTGTCACTTTTGCAGTCATCAGCGTAATCGGTTTTATCGCCTACTTTTTTGAAGGTATCGGTAAATACTGTACATCGATTCTCCCCTGGGATCTGAGTACAAACATTGCTGGCTATCATTTGACATCTGAACGTGCCTATGCGCTTATTGTCTGTCTGTTAACGACTCTATATACCGTTAAAGGAGGAATGTACAGCGTAGTAGCTACGGAAGTGCTTCAGTTCTTCATCATGACTATCGCTTGTTTTTCAATTGGGTACATTGCCTACACCTCTGTATCGGCCGAGCAGATAAGAGCGGTTATCCCTGATGGATGGAGCGATCTTTCTTTCGGATGGAGTCTTGACCTTGACTGGAGCAAGACGCCTGTCCCGAACGTAAATCAAAAGATCGATTCTGACGGCTTCGGTATGTTCGGCTTGTTGTTTATGATGATGCTGTTTAAAGGGATTTTCGCCTCTATCGCCGGACCGGTTCCCAGTTACGACATGCAGCGTATTCTTGCCGCCCGTACCCCATCTGAAGCGGCCAAGATGAGCTTTAGTACCATCCTCGTCATGTACATCCCCCGGTACTTAATGGTCGCTTCCTTTGCTGTTCTGGGCCTGGTTTACCTGGGGCCTGAAATGGGAAAAATGGGAGTGAATATAGATTTCGAAAAAGTATTGCCGATGACTATTAACAAATTCGTTCCTTCCGGGCTGAAAGGGCTGATACTGGCAGGCTTCCTATCGGCATTTATGGGAACATTTGCTGCTTTTGTTAACGCTGCTCCGGCGTATATCGTGAACGATATCTATAAGAAATATATTAATCCTCACGCTCCTAATAAGACTTACATCCGTCTTAGCGTAGTCTCCTCAATTCTTTTGGTTTTGGTTGGAATTATATTCGGGTTTAACGCTTCCTCGCTTACAAAACTCACACTATGGCTCACGTCTGCTCTGTATGGAGGTTACGTCGCTGCCAATTTGTTAAAGTGGGTATGGTGGCGCTTTACGGGGAATGGATATTTCTGGGGAATGCTGTTCGGCCTGATCGCATCCACTGCAAAATTGTTTTTCTTCCCCGAGATCGTGGATATTTATGTCTTCCCGGTTATCTTACTTTGCTCCCTCATCGGGTGTATCATCGGAACCTATATCGAACCGCTTCCTAATCGGGAAGCTGTGAAAGAATTTTATCGTAAGACACGCCCATGGGGTTTCTGGGGCCCAATAAAGCGCGAAGTGATGCTGGAAGATCCGGCTTTTGTGCCGAACAAAGATTTTAGCCGCGATGCTTCGAACATACTAGCCGGCATAGTATGGCAGATGGCCCAGGTCGTGATTCCAATTTATTTTATGATCCGGGAGAACACACAGATGGTAATATGGTCGGGCGTTTTGATCATCACAAGTGTCTGGCTTAAAAAATTCTGGTGGGATAAGTTAAAGGAAGCAGATTCTGAATAATTTTTCAATTAAGCAAATCACTATTAAGCAATGAACAGATCATTCCAGTTCCCGGCCCTCAGCTTTACCGCAATACTTACATTCCTGTTCGTTTCAGTTGCAGCCGGATATGGACAGGAAGCGGGTATAGACAGCAGTTATCTTACATCTCATTATAATCAGCGTCTTGCTTTCTTTAAGCAGATACCACCACAAAAGAAAGAGATCGTTTTTCTTGGGAATAGCATAACAGAAGGAGGGGAGTGGCAGGAACTGATACCCGGAAAACATGTGCTTAACAGGGGGATCAGCGGCGATGTTACTTTTGGTGTTCTTGCCCGGCTTGATGAAATTGTAGTCTCGAAACCTTCAAAAATATTTATTATGATTGGGATAAACGACCTGAAACGGGGCATTTCTCCCGCATTGATCTTACATAATTATTCCAGAATCCTCTCTTATATTAAACAGAAATCGCCCGGCACCCGTGTATTCCTGCAAAGCATTCTCCCTGTAAATAAATATATGCTCGGAGATTCTTATAAGAAAATCACCACGGAGAAGATCAACGAACTGAACAGCGGGCTACAGCAACTCGCGAAGGAGAGAAAGCTGAAATACCTCGATGTACAACAAGTATTCAATGATGGAAGCGGGCTGATGAAGAAGGAATTTACCCTTGATGGCATTCATCTTCGCTCCGCAGCTTATATCCTATGGGTAAAATATCTGAAAGACGTTAAAGCTATCTAACAGTAATGAACAGATTCAACATATTATTAGCTTTTTTTTCGTTGTCGGTATCATCCGCTTTTAGTCAGGATGCCAGGATCGACAGCAATTACACCAACTCGCATTATTTGCAGAGGATGGAATTCTTTAATAAAATGCCCCACCGGAAAAATGAGATTGTTTTTCTTGGCAACAGTATTACAGAACACGGGGAATGGCAGGAACTCATCCCTGATAAACCGGTTATTAACCGGGGAATTGGTGGCGACAATACATTCGGAGTATTGGCACGGCTTGACGATATCGTTGCCGCAAAGCCTAAAACGATTTTTCTCCTCATTGGTATTAACGACCTGTCGAGAAAGCTGCCCTATGATGTGATCATCAGGAACTATCGCCGGATCATAGCCAAAATCAAAACAGGATCGCCTAAAACGATCCTCTATATCCAGAGCATCCTGCCGCTAAACAGCAGCATGACAACTGCACCGTACCTTCAGGGGCGCAATCCGATGCAGATGGAACTTAACCGCAGGCTGAAAGAACTTTGTGCAGAAGAGAAGCTGACGTATATAGACCTGCATCCCCTGTTTGAAGACGAAAATCAGGAGCTCAAAAAAGAATTAAGTATCGATGGTATTCACCTCAAGGCAAGTGCTTACATCATGTGGGTGGAGTATCTGAAGAAGATGAAATATTTATAAAATACTTTAACACTAAAAATTAACCACTTTCTAATGAGAATAACAGGCACTTTTCTCGACGAAATATCACATGATATCCCGCATCAGAACTGGGGACGTGAAGAATGGGACCGTGATTTTGCCTACATGAAGGCTGTGGGAATCGATACCGTGATTATGATCCGGAGCGGATACCGGCGGTTTATTACTTACCCGTCTGCATACCTTCAAAAGGAGTTCGGTTGTTACAAACCTCCCGTTGATCTGGTTGACATGTTCCTTCAGCTGGCTGATAAATACGGCATGAAATTTTACTTCGGCCTGTACGACAGCGGTCATTATTGGGATACCGGAAACCTGATACATGAGATCGATTCGAACCGCTATGTAATAGATGAGGTGTGGAAACAATACGGGCATTATAAAAGCTTCGGAGGCTGGTATCTCAGTATGGAAATCAGTCGCAGAACAAAAGGCGCTGTCGAGGCATTTAAAACCCTGGGAATGCAATGCAAAGGTGTGAGCGGGAACCTTCCAACCTTTATCTCCCCATGGATCGACGGGAAAAAAGCAGTCATGGCCGCCTCTTCCGAACTTTCAAAAGATGATTCGGTGTCTATCAAAGAGCATGAAAAAGAGTGGAGCGAAATATTTGATGGCGTCAGAGGTGCCGTAGATGTGGTTGCTTTCCAGGACGGCCATATCGATTATCACGAACTGGACGCTTTTTTTGAAGTCAATAAGAAAATGGCCGACCGCTACGGAATGAAATGCTGGACCAATGCCGAGACGTTCGACCGCGACATGCCCATCAAGTTTCTCCCCATAAAATTTGAAAAACTGAAGTTAAAGCTGGAAGCCGCCCAGCGGGCAGGATACGATAAAGCCATAACCTTTGAGTTTTCGCATTTTATGAGCCCTCAGTCTGCATACCTGCAGGCTGGTCATTTATATAACCGATATAGAGAATACCTTAAATCATTGAATAATCAACAGGAATGATAAAATATAGTAATATGTACCGGGATGAACTGTTTAACAACGTTCTTCCCTTTTGGATGAAGTACTCGAAAGACGAAAAGAGCGGAGGATATTTCACCTGTCTGGGCAGAGAAGGAAATGTATACGATACAGATAAGTTTATGTGGTTGCAGGGACGCCAGATCTGGATGTTCTCTATGCTTTATAATAATGTAGAGAAAAGACAGGAATGGCTGGACATGGCAGAGCACGGAGCAAAGTTCCTGCTTCAGCATGGAAGAGATACAGAAGGCAACTGGTATTTCTCTCTGAACCGCGAAGGTAAGCCCCTCGTTCAACCCTATAATATCTTTTCAGACTGTTTCGCTGCGATGGGCTTCGGAGCGCTGTCCCGCGCCAGCGGGAAAGATCAATACGCAGAAATAGCCCGCGACACTTTCCATAATATCCTGAAAAGAAGTACAAACCCTAAGGGGCATTATAATAAGATCTATCCGGGTACACGGGAGCTGAAGAACTTTGCTTTGCCAATGATCCTCAGCAACCTGTCAAAAGAAATAGAACAGGTTCTGGATCAGAAGGTGGTAAAGGATCTGCAGGATGAGATCGTACATGAGGTGCTCGATGTATTCTATAAGAAAGATATCGGCCTGGCTCTTGAAAATGTACACTCGGACGGATCTATCAGCGATTCCTTTGAAGGCCGGGTTGTAAACCCTGGTCATAACCTCGAAGCGATGTGGTTCTTACTGGATATTGCGGTAAAAACAAACGACCAGGCGCTCATTAACAGGATTGTTAAGATCTCCCTTGATATTCTCGAATATGGATGGGATAAAGAGTTTGGCGGCATCTTCTATTTCCTGGATATCTATGGTCATCCCCCTCAGCAGCTGGAATGGGACCAGAAATTATGGTGGGTACATGTCGAAGCGCTGGTATGTATGGCAAAATGTTACCAGTTAACAGGCAACGAAGAATGTAAGAAGTGGTTCGAAAAGTTACATGACTATACCTGGAATCATTTCCGCGACGAGCAGTACGGAGAATGGTTCGGCTACCTGAACCGCAGGGGAGAAGTTCTCCTGGACCTGAAAGGAGGCAAGTGGAAAGGATGTTTCCATGTTCCAAGAGCACTTTACCAGATCTGGCAGGTGTTGGGCCGTGAGGTAAACACGGGTTCTCCTGCATCCATCCTCTCTGTATAGACATAAACAAAATAGCCGCAAATGCGGCTATTTTTGTTATCTGAATACTTCCCCCTGATTAACGACTTAATCCTTTCCCTGACCATCCACAGCCAGTAATATGAGAGGTCTGTATCCGTGGATATAATTATGGTTTTTATTCAATATGCCTCCGCTCCCCTGTACCGGAATTTCCTGTGCTCGCTGTATTTAACTAATAGGTTATCAGTAATTTCAATCGTTTGTTGCAGTATAAATAAATCTATTTTAAAGAATTCTTGAATTAATAAAAAAAATTATTTTCTCTTTTTTATTTTATAAATTATTTTTAAATTGCCTGTGCAGAAAGAAACTAATAGACTTGCTCCCCTCGGGTTCTAAAGGAGGGAAAAAGACGTGATCGTCTCTTTACGAACGTGTACATGTGGTCCGGAAAAGGAAAGTGAAGAATCTTCACTGACCGGTGAAATTGATAGCTGACTTACGATTTAAATATTTATTAAGTACGTGATGCTCTGATGTTATTAATTTTTTTCAAATAGTATTGGTAGAAATTTTCGAATTAAACATGAAAATGAGATCTTTTTTCATGGTGGGTGTGTTTTGCGCTGCCATGAACGCAGGTATTAAAGCACAGGGAGTGGATACGAAGTCCGTCTCTCTGGTTCTCTCCATCACCCCTCAGGGTACAATAGTTCAGCTGCCCGGCTTTCTGAGCACAAACTTCCCCTCTGGTGCTCATACCCATTGACTTAAATAGATAATATCAATTAATCAATCACACGCTAATACACTTAACATATGAACAGACATTATACATAATCCCGTTGGTTTTCTTCCCCGCGGAAGAAAAGAATTGCTATAACGTAAAGAGGAAGGTATGAGGGCAGGTATGAAATCAGGAAATTAAAATCATGAATTAATTAATTCTTAATCTTTTTAAATCGTTTTTTATGACAGAATCAGTCTGTTTTTTTACGATCTCCCGTGCAATAAAGCGGATCACGCTTTTATTGTTCTCAATCTTTGTGTTTGCCGGTCCAGGCCAGGCCCAGAGTGTTATTACCGGGAGGGTAAGCGATGGTACGGGTGAATCTTTACCCGGCGTAACAGTACTCGTTGTGGGATCTAAAGTAAGCGCTGTTACCAATGCGGAAGGGACGTACAGGATCAAAGCCGGGCCGAAAGATGTATTGTCTTTTTCTTTCGTCGGGATGAAAAAGAAAGAAGTTGGGGTCGGGGGAAGAAATGTTGTAAACGTTACGAGAGAAAACGCCCTGGAATCTCTGAATGAAGTAGTGGTTGTAGGAGACGGCGTGCAAAAGAAAGCTTCTTTATCCGGCGCCGTTTCATCCATTAAAGGGGGAGACCTGCTAAAAGGGCCCTCTACGAATGTTTCGAGTTTATTAGGTGGCAGGCTGCCCGGCATTTCTTCCGTCCAGGAATCAGGAGAACCCGGACTGGACCAGGCTGCTCTGAAGATCCGCGGGTCAAATTATTCGGTGACCTATATAGTAGATGGGATGCCGCGTTCTATCAATGACATCGATCCCAATGATATTGAGAGTGTGTCGGTGCTGAAAGATGGCGCGGCAGCTGCTGTATACGGCTTGCAGGCGGCTGGTGGGGTCGTAATCATTACGACTAAAAAAGGACAATCCGGGAAGTTTTCCATCACCTATAATGGTTCACAGGGACCGTCTCTGAATGCCAATTTTCCCGAATTTATGGATGGCCCCCAATTCGCACATTATTATAATATGGCGGACATGATGGATAAGCTTGCCAACGGAACGATTACAAACAGG
>JBQGEO010000479.1:0-2359 GCA_052039655.1 Pararcticibacter sp. | reverse complement strand
AAGAAAGGCGGCTTCTATGTGGTACATAAGAGGGAGATAAGCGGGAATATTTATATGTTAACTAGGAAGTGGTTAGGGGATGATTGAGGGATGGGCTGAATATGAGCAGCGGATGGTAAGAACCTAGTCCAGCGCCGCCTTTTTATGTGAGACTTATCCATTACCCAGGCCGCCACCCTTAGTTGGAACCTTTAAGTACTCCTAACTAGTTTGGCAATGACAGATGATTACGCGAAAGCACCCAATTCGACCGCTGTCAACGCGGATAAAGCACCTCCGTAACTCCCGAGCGGAGTGCGGCATGCAGATAGAATCCAAACATCATTCATATATTATCAGGTACTTTCTGTTGCAGCAATTAAAAACTGCGTTTCCACATTATGAAAACGCAGCTTAATCAAAAATTCAGAACGCTAAGACTTATCGCTGTCAGTCTTAACTGGTTAATTTAGATTTTCAAATATAGAACCTTCATTCCTCCCCCGATAGCACCGCCGTTCTAAAGTATGGTACTATTGACCAGGTCAAACCTCCTTCTCTTATTTGTGTTACATACTAAAGTTTGAAAAAGGGAAAATTCGCCATATAGATTATAATCCGTAATTTTGGCACAATATTTATGTTAAAACAAAACTTACAACAGAAGCTCCTTCAAAAGCTGTCTCCTCAACAGATTCAGTTCATTAAACTATTGCAGGTTCCTACAGTAGCCTTAGATGCCCGTATTAAGGAAGAGCTGGAAGAAAATCCTGCTCTGGAAGATCTTAGCCTGACCAATCTGAATGAACCGGCAGATCAGTATCCCGATAAGGATCCGGATGAGGCTACTTACGACAATGAGGAAAGCAGCGAAGAGCCTGACGAATTTAACATAGAAGATTATCTGCAGGAAGATAACGTCAACGATTACGGTTCGAGGTACGACCAGAACGGGGATGATGAAGAAGACCGCAAAGAAATTCCTATTGCTGTTCAGAGTTCGTTTTACGAAAACCTGCAGGAGCAGCTGGATCTCATTCCTCTTCCGGATAAAGACTTCCAGATAGGTCAGCAAATCATTGGCAGCCTTGACGATGATGGCTATCTGCGCCGTTCAGTCACCTCTTTAATAGATGATCTGGCCTTCTCGCAAAATATTTTCGCGGAAGAAGAAGATGTGGAAGAAATGCTGAAGGTCATTCAAACGTTTGAGCCGGCCGGTGTAGGAGCCCGGGATCTGCAGGAGTGCCTGCTGATCCAGCTAAGGAAGAAAGATCTGAATAACCCGGTTATCGTGAAAGCCATAAGGGTTGTTGAGCATTACCTGGAAGAGTTTACACGAAAGCACTACGATAAGCTTGAAAAGTCGCTGAATGTGAGCTCCGAAGAGCTGAGAGACATCGTGAATGAAATCCTGAAACTGAATCCCAAGCCGGGTGATTCAAGCGAGGTCAACACCAAACAGCTTCAGGTCATTCCGGATTTTCATATCTCCAACAACGATGGAACTCTTGTTCTGACCCTTAATGCGCAAAATGCACCCGAACTGAAGGTAAGCCGTTCTTACCAGGAAATGTTCGAGCACTACGACAAGGCTGCACAAAAAGATAAAAAGCTGAAAGAGGCTGTACAGTTTGTAAAACAGAAACTGGATTCGGCGAAGTGGTTTATCGATGCGATCAAGCAAAGGCAGCAGACACTGCTCAAAACGATGAACGCCATTATGCATTATCAGTACGACTACTTCCTGACAGGCGACGAACGCAACCTGCGGCCTATGATCCTGAAGGACATAGCCGACAAGATAGGCATGGATATCTCCACCGTTTCGCGGGTTGCCAACTCCAAATATGTACAGACCGAGTTCGGTACTTTTCTTCTGAAATCCTTCTTCTCGGAAGCCATTCAAACTGAAAGCGGCGAGGAAGTATCCAACAAGGAGGTCAAGAAGATCCTCGAAGAGTGTATCGGCAAAGAAGATAAACGCCATCCGCTTGCAGACGAAAAACTAGCTGAAATACTTAAGGAAAAGGGCTATAACATCGCCCGCCGCACAGTTGCCAAATACCGCGAAGCCATGAACATACCAGTGGCGAGACTGAGAAAGGAACTGTAGGGGGAGTTGAAAGTAGAGAGTTCAAAGTTGAAAGGTGAGAGTTGAGAGTTTAAAGTTAAGGGCTGAAAGCTGAGGGTTGGGGGATAGTAAGTAAGTAGAGAGTTTAAAGTTGAAAGTTCAAAGTTAGGGGTTGAAAGCTCAAGGTTGGGGGATAGCAAGTAAGTAATTATTACTCAATAGCGATTAACCTATGTTGCCCCCGAAGCGGATGGATGATAGATGATTACAAAAAACTGGCAATCAATAGATCGTCATAGCCAATAA
>JBQGEO010000478.1:0-4076 GCA_052039655.1 Pararcticibacter sp. | reverse complement strand
CATCTTTCAAAAGCAGGTTTTCCTGCTCTGCTACCTTCCGTTCAGTAATATCCCGTGTTGTAGTGGCTACGCCGTCATTCAGCTTGACTGTCGACTGATGAAACCAACCACTAAATTGTTCATGAACGTAGTACCTCTCGCTCCTGTCGGGTATACCGGTTTCTACTACCTTCCTGAAAGTATTGAAGATTCCTACGTTTAGTACACCCGGATTGAGTGTCAGAAGACTTTTTCCGATTACATTCCCATATATCTTTTCAGATGCCGAATTGTTTAATATCCATACGAAATCAACAATCTCATTCTTTTCGTTTCGCACAGCCCTGAAAACCTGGATCATATCTATAGAACTATCGATAGTGGCCTGCAGGAGATCCTTACTTTCTTTCAGTTCTTTTGCATGAAATATTATTTCTTCGGTAGTCATCAATTATGGTTATTTAACAGAGCTTCCCAGGTATTTATAAAAATATACCGCCGGCAGCAAACCATTAAAATTAATAAAACAGAATCAGACTAAGTAACTGGTCATAAAAAAGCTGCATAGCGACGGCAGAAGTGCATAGAAAAGCCGGTGTGCAATAAAGCATACCGGCCTTTTTCACTCCTGTCTTCTTCTTATTTTCAGGCGAGGGAATATAATTCGTCCCGCTGCTGTTTAACTGTTTCGCTGCTGATATACTCGTCGTATGTCATCAGTTTATCAATGAGCCCGCCGGGCGTAAGCTCTATAATACGGTTAGCTACCGTGTTGGTAAGTTCGTGGTCACGCGATGTAAACAGGATCGTTCCCCTGAAATCGTTCATGCCGTTATTGAGTGCAGTGATCGATTCAAGGTCAAGGTGGTTGGTCGGTTCATCAAACAGGAGTACATTTGCCTGCTGAAGCATCATTTTAGAGAACATACAACGCATCTTCTCTCCTCCCGACAACACCGAACATTTCTTTAACACTTCCTCTCCCGAGAACAGCATCTTTCCTAAAAAGCCGCGGATAAACTGCTCGTCTTTGTCAACTTCCGAATATTCACGCAGCCAGTCGATCAGGTTGAGATCCTTGCCTTCAAAGTATTCAGCATTATCTGTCGGAATATCAGCCGGGTTAATGGTTACCCCCCACTTAAAACTACCGCTGAAATCGGTATCCCTTCCCATCAGGATATTATAGAAAGCAGTTGTAGCCAGGCTGTTCTGAGAAAGTACCGCAATCTTGTCCCCTTTATTCACCATCAGGTCGATACCAGAGAACATCACTTCACCCGCAGATTCCTTCCGCAGGTTCTCAATCTGAAGGATCTGATCACCGGCTTCACGTCCCTGGTTATTAAACAGGATAGCTGGATACTTACGGTTTGAAGGCTTGATCTCATCCAGGTTGATCTTATCAAGTGCCTTTTTACGGCTGGTAGCCTGTTTTGATTTGGAAGCATTCGCACTAAAACGGCGGATGAATTCCTGCAGCTCTTTCACCTTGTCTTCCATCTTCTTGTTCTGATCGGCGCGCTGACGTAAGGCCAGCTGGCTCGACTGATACCAGAATGAATAGTTACCTGAGAAGATGGTCATCTTTCCGAAGTCGATATCTACGATATGCGTACAAACAGTGTCCAGGAAGTGACGGTCGTGAGAAACCACGAGCACAATATTTTCATATCCGGCCAGAAAATCTTCCAGCCATGCAATGGTATCAATATCCAGGTCGTTGGTAGGCTCATCCAGCAGCAGGATGTCGGGATTTCCAAAAAGCGCCTGGGCCAAAAGCACCCTCACCTTCTGATTTCCGTCAAGCTCTTTCAGGAGTTTGTAATGAAGATCCTCGCTTATTCCCAGGTTGCTGAGTAAGGTTGCAGCATTGCTCTCCGCATTCCAGCCGTCCATTTCAGCAAAGATATTTTCAAGCTCTCCTGCCCTTTCGCCGTCTTTATCTGTAAAATCTTCTTTCGCGTAGAGGGCATCTTTTTCCTTCATCACGCTGTACAGCTCTTTATGACCAATAAGTACGGTCTCAATCACCGAAAACTCATCAAATTCATAGTGATTCTGCTTCAATACCGCCATACGTTCTCCCGGCGTAATACTCACCGAACCTGAGCTCGGATCTACTTCACCACTCAGGATCTTCATGAAAGTAGATTTTCCTGCGCCGTTAGCGCCGATGACCCCATAGCAGTTGCCATGCGAGAACTTAAGATTAACGTCCTCAAAAAGAGTACGTTTACCGTAACGTAGAGATAGATTGGATACCGTGATCATGCCTTGCCAAATAAGGTGGCAAAGGTAGGGATCTCAATTTAATATCGCAAAAGCCTGAAAAGGTTTATTTTAGCATGTTTTTATCATGACAAAAGAACAGTTAATCCAACAACTTGAAGCCAGCTTAACCAAGCGGGGAAGCCAGAGAATCGCTGATATCTGTGTCAGTGAACCTGCTTTAATGCACGAACTGCTCCTGCTGTCTTTCCACCATGAGCCTGAAATTGCTTTCAGGGCTGCGTGGATACTGGAAACATCCGTCCTGCAATATCCCGAACGGTTTAAGGAAAATATTCCCGTTTTTTTGCAGCGCTACGAAGAACAAGCCAATAACAGCTGCCAGCGTCATTTCACAAAGATTATGTTACATCTGCTCAAAACGAACGCTATTCCCGAGACTTTTGACTACGCCACTATTATCGAACCCACCTTTGCATGGCTGGCTGACGAACAAATCCCCGTTGCCGTCAAAGCAAATTGCATGAGCATCCTTTTCATCCTCAGGAAGAAGGACGACTGGATTGAGGAAGAACTAAGGGCGCAGATAGAGTTCCTGATGAAGGATGGTACTGCGGCGATCCAAAGCCGTGGAAAAAAGATCCTGCATAAGCTGGCTGCAAAATAAATACATTACGTATTATTGCACCGTTAAATCACAGCCGTTACGATGGAATTAACTCTTACAACCCCGGCTCTTTTATTCCCGGCTATTTCTCTGTTGCTTCTTGCTTATACCAACCGTTTCCTGGCACTGGCCAGCCTGATCCGGAGTTTAAAAAACCAATATTCCGAAAACAGGAACCCTAATCTGCTCGGCCAGATCAGCAATATCAGGAAAAGAATTATCCAGGTAAGGAACATGCAGGCCTGCGGAATTATGGGCTTTTTGATCTGCGTTTTGTCTATGTGGCTTCTCTATAGCAATCAGCAAAAGATCGCAGAGTACGCGTTTGGCTTCAGCCTTCTGCTCCTGATGATTTCGCTGCTCATCTCCTTCAGGGAAACGCAGATCTCGGTAAAAGCACTGGAAATAGAATTGAGCGATCTCGAAGAATCAATAAGAGAGGATAAAAAGCGCTAAGATGACCCTTTCTGTCAGCACACCAATTATTCTGTTCCCGGCGATATCGCTGATCCTGCTCGCCTACACAGAAAAATTTGTCCAGCTGGCCCGCCTGGTGCGGACATTAAAAAAGCAATATGAGGATAACAGCGCTACCCACCTGGTTGAACAGATAGAAAACCTCAAACGGCGTATCTACCTGATAAAGAACATGCAGGCTTTCGGAACATTAAGCTTTTTTCTCTGCATTGCCACCATCTTTCTGCTTTTCAGTTCGCTGGAAACCCTGGCATACTACACCTTCTGGATCAGCATGATCCTGCTTATGACGGCGCTTTATCTTTCCTTCAGGGAGATCAGGCTCAGCTCAGATGCTTTAAAACGCGCCCTGGACGACGAAACGCCCCGGTAACTCCCGTTCTCCGCCGGCCTCCCGGCTATGTTATCCCGAAACAGCACCCGCCTGGCAACCGCAAAATAGATCCCGCTCCGGGTTACATTTCAATCCTCATCCGGATTAAATATAAAAACCAACCTCTATGAAAGTATCAAAAAAACTTATCCTGTTTGCAACGGCTGTACTCATAGCTGGTTGCAGTTCTAACAAAACGGAAGAAAGTAGTGTCTACTCTGCTGCCGATTCTGCCAGCAGCGATTACTCCGCTTCAGACCCCGCTCAGAAACTGGTAAAAACGGCCAGTATGGATTTTAAAGTATCCGATGTCAACAAAAGCAGCCGGCTTATATCCGATAACGCACG
>JBQGEO010000477.1:0-14934 GCA_052039655.1 Pararcticibacter sp. | reverse complement strand
AAGCTTGTGCCAGGTGAACAAAGGATCGCGCACTCTTTCTGCTTCCAGCCCGCCCTCTGGTAAAGGATGAACCACATGGCCTCCTGAAATAGGATACTTTCCGGCAATAGTATCCAGAAGACTGCTCTTACCAGATCCGCTTGCTCCCACAAGCGCCCAGTGTTCACCTTTCTTAATTTCGAAGTCGAGCCCATCAAATATTGTTTGTGTGGCTCCGCGCACTGTTACATCGTTGAAAGAAAGTAATATATTTTCCATTTAAACAACTATATCACGGCAACTATCTTATGCTTTAATCCCCTTTCGCCTGCCTTCTATATTGGGTAAAAGTCCGGTTATGATGCCAATAAGCGGAAGGTAAGCACAGACGCTAAAAACATATCCGACATTCGTCATATCCGCAAGTTTTCCCAGCAATGCGGAGCCCAAACCTCCCATTCCAAATGCAAAACCGAAGAACAAGCCAGCAATCATCCCCACTTTTCCCGGAACCAGTTCCGTTGCATAAACCAGGATAGCTGAAAACGCCGACGATATGATAACTCCAATAATAACAGACAAAATTCCCGTCCAGAACAAGTTTACATGAGGGAGCAGCAAAGTAAATGGAGCCACTCCGAGAATAGACACCCATATAATGTACTTCCTTCCAAACCGGTCACCGAGCGGCCCTCCGATCAGAGTACCCGCCGCAACCGAGGCAAGAAATACAAACAAATAGATTTGCGACAGCTGCACTGATACACCAAACTTATCGATCAGGTAGAAGGTAAAATAACTGGTCATGCTGGCCATGTAGAAGTATTTCGAAAAGATCAGAACCAGTAGTATTGCCAGCGAAATCGTTACCCTCGTTTTCGATATTCCCGGACCAGCGTCTGCTGCATTAACAACTTTACTCTTCGCTCTGAGAATCAGATGTTCCTTATACCATGCACCGACTCTCGACAACACGATTATCGCAAGAATTGCTGCGAGCGCAAACCAGATAATATTAAATTGCCCGTAGGGCACTACTACCAGGGCTGCGAGCAAAGGGCCTATAGCACTGCCCGCATTTCCGCCCAGTTGAAAAATCGACTGAGCCAGCCCTTTCTTCCCGCCCGACGCTAAATGTGCGACACGCGAAGATTCAGGATGGAAAACCGAGGATCCTATCCCGATCAGGCTTACTGAAATAAGTATAGTGATAAAACTTGAAGCAAAAGAAACGGAAATAAGACCTAAAAAAGTAAACGCCATTCCTGCTGCCAGCGAATAAGGCCGGGGCGTTCGATCGGTATAATGGCCAACAAAAGGCTGCAGAAGTGAGGCAGTGAGCTGGAACGTAAAAGTAATCAACCCGATCTGGGTGAATGATAGATGATATGTTTCCTTTATCAATGGATAAACAGCAGGAATCACAGACTGCATCATATCATTAAGCAGGTGCGTAAAACTGATCGCAAATAATATAGAATAGACGGTCTGCTGTGTGAACGATTTAGCTTCCGGAGTCAATGCAGATTTTGAGACTTTCATACTGTTTGCTATCAATCAAAGTAAAACCTGTGGCACGAAATGGGGCGGCAACAGGGTAAGTCAATATAAAACAAAACCCCTCAGAGCTTCTTCCGAGGGGTTTCTTTGGTGGAGGCTACTGGATTCGAACCAGTGACCCTCTGCTTGTAAGGCAGATGCTCTGAACCAGCTGAGCTAAGCCTCCATTACAGGATATTTTAAAAACAAGCCCATCTGAAGATTATCCGAAGGGTTTTGGTGGAGGCTACTGGATTCGAACCAGTGACCCTCTGCTTGTAAGGCAGATGCTCTGAACCAGCTGAGCTAAGCCTCCCTCCCGTCACACGGGCTATCCCGTTTGGGACTGCAAATATAGAATCGTTGAGGAACTCTGCAAAATATATTTTAAAATTTCCTGTAAAAGGATTACAGGTATTTTGTGAGCTCGGGAGAATCAGGTTTCACAGCTGACCTGAACCGGTGAATAAGCTTCCCGTTCTCATCTATTAGAAACTTCTCAAAATTCCATTTAATGTCACCGGTAAAATCCGGATTGTCTACCGTGGTCAGATATTTGAAAAGAGAATTGATATCCTCCCCTTTCACGCTTACTTTCTCAGCCATCAGAAAGCTCACCCCATAATTCTTCTGACAAAATTCCTGGATGTCTTCATTCGATCCCGGCTCCTGCCCTCCAAAGTTATTTGCAGGAAACCCAATGATTACGAGCTTATCCTTATACTCCTGCGAAAGTTTTTCTAGCTCAGCGTACTGAGGAGTAAAGCCACATTTGGAAGCAGTATTAACGATCAGGATCTTCTTGCCTTTAAATTTCGACAGGCTAACCGTTTCTCCGTCTATAGACGTAATTTTAAAATCGTGGATGCCTTTAGGCGGGAAAGTTAAAAGAGATAACAGAATAATTGCTGCAAATTTCATAATTTCTCGGTATATAAAACAAACTTAGAAAATATATCTGTACACATTGCGCTATATATACGAAAGAAAAGTATCCTCAGCGTAAATTTTTATTCCATTCAGAGCTGCGCAACAAAGCCGCCCCGGATGATCTCCGGGAGCGGCTAACCTAACTCACTAAACATTACTAAACCAATTCTTTATGCTGGAGCCCCCAAAAGGCCTTTCGGGAACTTTTAAATATCTTTCACTGCTTTTCAGGCATATTGCCATCCTCGTGGCGATTTCTCTTCGGATAACATTTGATGTTTCACGGCCTATCAGGCAATAATACCATTGAATCCTCTATGTGTATTCCTTATATATTACAAACGAGCAAAACACAACTTTACTATCTGGATATAAGTTTGTTACACCAGATTTACATAAACATGATATAGGAAAATTATGAGGCTGCTACGAAAGATATTTGCCCACTATCGGCATTCTCCTGCCCATACCGAACGCTTTTGGCGATACCCGTAGGATAGGTGGCGTTTGATAACGCTTAAACTCGGCCTTATTAACCATTTTGATGACTTTCCTCACAAGCTCCTCGTCAAATCCCTGGGCAATGATATCCCTCGAACTTTTCTTAAGCTCTACATACTGATAGAGAAGCCGGTCAAGGATATCATAATCCGGCAGAGAGTCGCTGTCTTTTTGACCGGGACGAAGCTCTGCAGACGGAGGTTTCACAATACTATTCAGTGGAATGATCTCACGTTCCCTGTTAATATGGCTGGCAAGCTCATAAACCTGGGTCTTATAAACATCCCCCAAGACAGAAATAGCGCCGGCCATATCCCCGTAAAGCGTACCATAGCCCACAGCACACTCACTTTTATTGGAGGTATTTAACAGAATGTACCCGAATTTATTGGAAAAAGCCATCACAATGACCGCACGGCAGCGGGCCTGAATGTTTTCTTCGGTGATATTGAACGGAAGGCCTTTAAATGCGGGCTCCAGCATATGCTCAAAAGCTTCAGCAGCTTCTTTAATCGGAACAACGTAATGCTTACAACCTAACTGATTGACCAGATCCATCGCATCTTTAATAGAATGATCTGTCGAAAACTTAGAAGGCATCAGCACCGCTGTTACGTTTTCCGGACCCAGAGCCTCTGCAGCCAGGGCACATACGATGGCTGAATCAATCCCTCCGGATAATCCAAGAACAGCTTGCGTAAACCCTGATTTCGTAAAATAATCTTTTATCCCAAGCAATAATCCCTGATGGATCTGATCAATATCCGGCAACGGATTATAGGGCACAGGAGTCAGATTCTGGATCTTTCCACCTGCAAATTCATAAATCCGAAGATCTTCTTCAAAGTACTTAAGCTGGTCAAGGATCTCACCCTCCTCATTAAACACAAACGATCCCCCGTCAAATATAATTTCAGTCTGCGCCCCTACCTGGTTAACATACAACAGAGGAAGACTGTACTTCCTGCTGTTATCACTCAATACCTTCACGCGATTATCATCATGATTATAAGCAAAAGGCGACGCCGCAACATTAATCATGAGGTCTGGCTTCTCCTCTATAAGCTGATCCATCGGAGCTGCAATATAAAGAGGATTGTCATTGATGTTCCACAGATCTTCGCAAATCGTCAAAGCGATCTTGCAGCCCTTAAAATCCACACAATTAAACTCTGCAGACGGCTCAAAATACCGGTATTCATCGAACACATCATACGTAGGCAGCAACGCTTTGTTTACTATGGATTTAATTCTACCATCTTCAATGAAGCAGGCTGAGTTAAACAGATCTTTACCCTCTGTTTTTGGATTGCGGGTAGGGGTCCCCAAAATACAGGCGATCCCATGACAGGCCGCTGCAATATCTTGTACCGAGCTCTCGCACAACTCAATAAACTCTGTAAACTCAAGAAAATCCCTGGGGGGGTATCCGCATACAGCCAGTTCTGCAAACACCACAAGATCTGCCCCCTGTGTTTTCGCTCTGTTAATAGCGTCAATGATCTTTTGAGTATTTGATTCAAAATTCCCTATATGATAATTTAGTTGTGCAAGAGCAATCTTCATAATAAAAATTTCAACGTTATTGGTAGAATAATTTATATGATAAAAGAATTTTGATGATAACGTTTAAAAGAAAACGCCCACAGTCAATGCGAGATACGAATTCTTCATATTAGGACTTCCGCTTATCACCTTTGTAAAACCGTTATTGTAGGTTAGGCCTGTAACAATATTAAAGTTATCATTTATGTTCCATTCCGCACCACCACCAATTATCATACTCAGACGAAAAGTTTTAACATCCGAAATATTCGGATTACGTTGATCCGCAGCCTGCTCCCCTATAACTTTCTCAGCCCGCGTTCCCTTAGCTCCTATCTTTACCCCCGTCCCGAGTCCGAATTGTCCGTAGAACCTTCCCGACTGAACAGGATTACTCTTAAGTTTTAAGGTAAGAGGCACTTCAATGTACCGGATCTTATAAACATCATTATAATAAGTGGAAGAGTTACTCGGTATACCTTCTGTTGTCTTCCCGTTGATGGTTGTAAGGGTAAAAGCGGTAGAAAAGTAATAATTACGGGCAAAACCGATATCGGCCAGTACACCATAAGAAAAGCCAGTCCTTACACCATCATTCTCAGGAATACCATTACCCTCATCCACGGAGAACCAGGCAATATTTGGCGAAGCCGTAAATCCAAGTTGCAAATTATCTGTTATTGTTTGAGCGCCCGACTGTAAAGCCAGAAAAAGTATCGCAAGAACACCAATTAGTTTTTTCATATTTTCGCTTCTGATATAAACATGATACGTAAAAGAAGTTTTCAAATCTACTTGTTTTTTTTAATTGCATTGTTGGTCTCATGCAAGAATAAGAAGCGCGCAGACGTTAGCAATATAAACCTGAACATTCAAATCGAAAGGTTTGATCAGGATTTCGGGAAACTTGTTCCCGGCAACTTCAGTCAGCAAATACCCGCCCTGCAGAAAAGATACGGCAGCTTTTATAAGGATTATGTAGAAGGAATGCTCAATGCCGGAAACACCGCCGACACTTCCTATTATCAGAATCTGCGGACTATACTGACTAATCAGGATTATAAGGTCCTCCACCAGGCTGTTCAGCAAAAGTTCGGAGACATGGGTCCCTATCAGAAAGAACTCACGGATGCATTTAAACATATTAAATACTATTTTCCTGACCAGCAAGTTCCCAGGATCATCACATTCCTTTCCGGCTTCGCAGTCCAGGTCCCCGTAGGAGATAACTATGTGGGGATTGGTCTCGATATGTTTCTCGGAGCCGACTCAAAATTCTACCCCGCTCTCAGGCAAAGCATACCCGTATAAATCTCCAGGAGATTTACCCCTTCAAATATCACCCCCAGGGTGACGGAATCATTCATCAGGGAAGATATGTTTCCCGAACCCGACCACCTGAATTCATTTCTCGAAAGGATGATTTATAATGGCAAGATCATGTACCTGATGAATTCGGTATTGCCTGATGTGCCCGACTCCGTAATCATCGGCTATACCAGAAAACAACAAAAATGGTGTGAGACCTATGAGGCAGATATATGGGCCTATTTTCTGCAGGAAAATTTACTGTACGAAACAGACTATATAAAAACACAGAAGTTCCTTTCGGAAGCTCCCTTTACTCCGGGTATTGGAGAAGGAAACGATTCAGCGCCGAAGCTTGGTATTTATATCGGCTGGCAGATCGTAAAGAAATACATGTCAGAAAATCCCGGCATTACCCCTCTGCAACTAATGCAGGATACAAAATACCAGGAAATTCTCAATCGCTCTCACTATAAGCCCAAATAATCAAAAGCTCTCCGGAGAGGACTTCTGATCTGCGGGGGAAACAGCAAGTTCATTAACACCCCTGATATCTGATTTACCCTCACGCCCGGTACCTCCCGAATAAACACGGCCCTGCGGAAGCTGGCTCAGAGGCCTGCCCGGCACCCCGCTGTTAAGCTGGGAATAAATCGGATACAAGTCGGTTTGAGCGTTTGTAAGGTAACCTCCCGCCCTGTTGTTGATACCGATAAATGCCGTCTGCCGGGGATCTGACAGCTGTGGCTTCACCCCTGAAGAAAGATAATTGATAAGCACTTTTCCCCCGTTACCGTTGTCATGCTTCCGGTTAGACATCTTGGCATCCAGCCCGGGAACTTGAATAACAAGAGCATTGAGCACGGCAAAATTTACAGAAAGAACGATGTCCGTCCCATTATTCTTGCCGTCACTTCCCCTGATAATACATTCCCTGCCGATAACCGCATATTTTATAAGCAGGTTAACCTTTTTCTTATTTAGAAAATCAATAGAAGATTTGTCTCCCATAATTAAAGTATCTATCACGATAGAAGTGAGGGAGTCCCTTCCGCTAAATCTGTATTCCTGCCGTTTTTTAAGCTCCAGCTTACCAATTCTAACAGGCTCACCTCCGGCCTGGGCAAAAGCAGGGCTCAGCAAGGAGATAAATGCTAATGCACAAAAAATCAGTCTCTTTATCATTACATTCATATTAACGATAAAGAGATGCACTTAGTCTCGGTTTTCCATAAATCCTGGTAGAAAACTCCGGAAGGACTTAGCGTAGTATATTGTAAACTGACTTCAGGGCAATCGCGATACCCGCTAATGTTATCAGATTAGAAACAAGGTCGATCATTGTCCATTCTCCAAGGAAGCGAAGGACTACACCAATCATAATGACAACGATACCGATGGTCATTAAACTGTAATGAGCAGGATTATTAGCGTTATCGCTTCCGTTGCTAGTGTTGTAAGTTTGCTTTACGTTTTCCATTTTCTATTATACTGCTGCTAATTTATAAAAAATCCGTGAATCAAGCCACCTCCCAGGCGCACCATCCGACTGTAAAACAATTATGTCGGGCACGGGTTCTTCAGAAAACAATATACCTATGGCAAAGTATTCAGAGAAATCTCAGGAGAAAGTGCATGAAGCTATGCACGAGATGAAAGAAGGGAAACTAAAAAGTGGTACCGGTAAAAAAGTCACGAACCCCAAACAGGCAGTAGCGATTGGACTGTCAGAAGCCAGAGAGGAAGGCGCAAAGGTGCCGAAGAAGAAAAAATAAAAACAATAAACGGAAATTAGTCTGTTAGCTATCAGATTGCTAACAGACTAATTGCTGATGACCTTAAATAATCAGATCCTCCAGCTCCTTGCTGATAAAACCCAATTCGTCCGCTGACAGTTTCACGCTGGTAGCTCTTGCATTCTGCACGGCCTGTTCTGCATTACGTGCTCCAACAAGCGCTATCGTAATCCCGGGCTTCTCAACCGTCCAGCGAAGCACCAGCTGGCTCAGTGTAACGCCCTTCTCATCTGCAAGAGGCTTTATTTTGTCAAGAAAGGCATTCACACGCTGCATATTACTTTCATTGAAATATCTATGAGCAGCCCTGTGATCTCCCTCTGAAAACTGATACCCTGGTTTCATCTTCCCGGTAAGCAGGCCTCTTTCCAACGGGCTGTACGCCAGGATTGACTTATTATTTGCAAGACAATAAGGAATAACCACCTCCTCAATATGCCTGTTTACCATACTGTAAGGAACCTGGTTTGATACCAGATTGATCGAAGACTCCGCTTCCTTCATCTGGTCCTCATCGTAATTACACACACCGGCATACCGTACCTTTCCATCCTCAATCAACCGTTGTACAGCCTCCATACTCTCGGTTATGGGAGTGGTCTCATCAGGCCAGTGTATCTGGTAAAGATCAATATAGTCTGTCCCCAACCGTCTGAGACTATCCTCACATTCTTTTATAATACTTTCCTTCCCGGCATACTTATAAATTTCAATCTCCTGCCCGGCATTGTTCTTGCTTTTCATGGCAAATGAGCCCTTCGCCAAATCCCACCTCATTCCGTACTTCGTCAGGATCTGTACCTTATCTCTCTGCAGCCCTTTAATTGCTTCCCCTACGATTTCTTCACTCAACCCTTGCCTATAAACAGGTGCTGTATCGATAGACGTCACTCCGAGTTCATACGATGCCCGGATAGCCTCTACAGCATCTTTACGTTCCGTGCCTCCCCACATCCATCCGCCGGCAGCCCACGACCCAAACGTTACTATTGATAACTCAAGATCTGAATTACCTATTTTTCTGTATTCCATAATTGTTTATTTTCCTAACAAGAAAGAAGAAGAATAAGTTTTTGCAGGTTATATCCCGACAAAGCGGACAAATCATTATCAGGGCAAAAAAAAATCAGACACCGGATCCGATTTCCAATGTCTGACTTCAATGATGTTATTATATCTCTTTATCCGTTCGACAACGCAGCCGCACCACTCACAATCTCGGTAAGCTCTGTAGTGATTGCTGCCTGCCTGGCCTGGTTATACGATAAACGAAGGGAACGCAACAGTTCTCCTGCATTCTCAGTAGCCTTGTCCATTGCGGTCATCCGGGCTCCGTGCTCTGAAGCGTGAGAATCTAGCACCGCTTTATATAGCTGGATCTTGATCGACTTCGGAATGAGTTCGTTAACGATCTCTTCCTGGGAAGGCTCAAGGATATAGTCAACTTTAGATGCATTTCCGGCCTTCGCGTCCTCTGTATTCCTTGGAAGAGGAAGAAGCTGCTCGGTAAGCAGGTATTGAACGGCAGCATTTCTGAAATGATTGTAAACTACTTCCACACGATCGTAGTTCCCATTAACAAAGCCCTGCATGATAGACTCCGTAATAGCAGAAACGTTCTCAAAAGTCAAATTGGAATAAACTTCATTGTTATTTCCTATTACATTGAATTTACGTCTTTCGAAAAAGTCCTGGGTCTTCTTTCCAATCGCAACTATGCTTACATTCCCCTTTTTGAACTGTTCGCTGTACTTCTCTGCTATTAATTGATTTACCGTCTTAATAACATTGGCATTAAAAGCTCCGGCCAATCCCCTGTTCGAGGAAACTGCTACTATTAAAACTCTTACAGGTTCACGCTCCTGAATATATGGAGAAGTAGAACTTTCAAGGCTTGCGGAAAGGTTGCCCAGAATATCCTTAAGCTTATTGGCATATGGACGTAGCTGAACAATAGCATTCGTAGCTCTCTTAAGTTTTGCAGCCGAAACCATTTTCATAGCTTTTGTGATCTGCTGCGTTGAACCTACCGACGTAATCCTGTTTCTAACTTCTTTTAAATTCGCCATTTTTCTCTTAATAAGATATGAGATTTAAGACTTAAGATCAGGTTTCCTGCCGGTCCCCTCATCTCCGCCTCAGATCTCACATCTAATATCTCAATTAATAATTTGCTGCCAGTTCTTTAGCTACTTTCTCAAGCACTTCCGTAATGCTGTCATCAAATTTTCCAGCCTTTAATGCCTCCAGAACTTCCGGATGGCGAACTTCAAGCTGCTGGGTATATTCTGCTTCAAATTGCTTTACCTTGTTCACAGGTACCTGACGAAGCAATCCCTTAGTACCCGCATAGATAATAGCAACCTGTTTTTCTACGGTAACCGGAGAGAACTGTCCCTGCTTAAGGATCTCCACGTTTCTTGCACCCTTGTCAAGTACAGACTTGGTAGCCGCATCAAGGTCAGAACCAAATTTTGCAAACGCTTCCAGTTCGCGGTACTGTGCCTGGTCAAGCTTCAATGTACCGGCAACCTTCTTCATCGACTTGATCTGTGCATTACCTCCCACACGCGATACCGAGATACCAACGTTGATTGCAGGACGTACACCGGCATTGAACAAGTTAGACTCCAGGAATATCTGCCCGTCAGTAATAGAAATTACATTTGTCGGAATATATGCAGATACGTCACCAGCCTGTGTTTCAATGATAGGAAGAGCTGTTAGCGAACCACCACCCTTAACAAGAGGCCTGATTGACTCAGGAAGGTCATTCATCTGCTGCGCAATCTCATCAGAACTGTTAATCTTTGCAGCTCTTTCCAGCAAACGGCTGTGCAGATAAAATACATCGCCTGGATAAGCTTCACGGCCTGGAGGACGACGAAGCAGCAGAGACACCTCACGGTAAGCTACGGCCTGCTTTGAAAGGTCATCGTAGATAATCAGTGCCGGACGACCGGTATCACGGAAAAACTCTCCGATTGCTGCACCTGCAAATGGTGCAAAGAATTGCATAGGTGCAGGCTCAGAAGCGGATGCAGCTACAACTATAGAATACGGCATAGCACCATTTTCTTCAAGCGTACGTACAATATTCGCTACTGTAGAATTCTTCTGACCAATTGCAACGTAAATACAATACACGGGTTTACCCGCTGCATAAAACTCCTTCTGATTGATGATGGTATCGATACAAACAGCAGTTTTACCAGTCTGACGATCGCCGATTACAAGCTCACGCTGTCCACGGCCGATAGGAATCATAGCATCGATAGCCTTGATACCTGTCTGCAAAGGCTCATTCACCGGCTGACGATAAATTACTCCCGGAGCTTTACGCTCAATCGGCATTTCATAAGTCTCACCGGCAATAGGTCCTTTCCCGTCTATTGGCTCTCCTATGGTGTTCACAACCCGGCCAAGCATGCCGTCGCCAACACGTATAGAAGCGATTCTCTTTGTACGCTTTATGGTATCACCTTCTTTAACTCCTTCTGTAGGGCCTAATAATACAACCCCTACGTTGTCTTCTTCCAGGTTTAATACAACCCCCTGCAGTCCGTTATCAAATTCAACCAGCTCACCTGATTGAACTTTGGTGAGGCCGTATACCCGGGCGATCCCATCGCCTACCTGCAACACGGTACCTACTTCTTCAAGCTCGGCCTCTGATTTAAAGCCCGACAACTGCTGGCGCAGTATTGCCGAAACTTCATCTGGTCTTACCTCTACCATAGTTTTTTATCTTAATTTTTTTTCTTTAATGATTGATTATTTATGCAATAAGTCCGCCTTCTTTAAACAGACGCTTTCTGTGCAAACTCTTTCTTTAACTTGTTCAGGTTGCTTACAATACTGGCATCAAACTGCCTGTCCCCTACTTTTAAAATAAACCCTCCGATCAGGCCGGTATCTATTTTACTTTCAAGAACAACCTGGTTCTTCGTAGCTTCAGTCACAAGTTGCTCAATCTGCTTCCTGTTATCCTCACTTAAAGGCGCGGCAGAAGTAACAATTGCCCTTATAATCCCTTTCCGTTTGTTATACTCGTTGATAAATTCCTTCGCGGTGGAATAAAGGATCTCAGCACGTCCCTTATTTACAACAATTGTGAAAAAGGACAACACTATTTTATGAAACCCGGCTCCAAACAGACCCTTAAGAATAGCGAGTTTCTTGTCCATATGTATAATGGGATTCCTGAGAATCGCAGCTAACTGCGGATTCGACTTCAGAACCTTCAGAAACGACTCTATATCAGACTTGATCGGCTCAAGCGCATTTTGCTCTTCAGCCAGGTCTATTAATGATTTTGCGTACCGTGATGCTACTTGTATTTCAGACATCTCTATGTGTTGTAAGTTGTAAATTGTAAGTTGTAAGGCCTGGCATACAAAACTTAAAACTTATAACATATTACTTAAAACTTAACTTAGCTTTACTTCTTTTAGCAGGTCAGCAACCAAAGCTTCCTGTTTAGCCTGATCTTCAAACTGACGGCGCAACACCTTTTCCGCTATTTCCAGTGAAAGGTTGGCTACCTGGCTTTTCACTTCGTAAAGAGCCGCAGCCTTTTGACTGTCAATTTCCTGCTTAGCTTTCTCAATCATCTTTGCTCCTTCAGCCTGAGCGCTTGTTCTTGCTTCAGCAACAATTTTATCCTTAAGTTCTTTCGCTTCCTTCAGGATCTGATCACGCTCTGCCCGTGCTTCTTTCAACAGCGCTTCGTTCTGGCTCGTCAGACGCGCCATCTCTTCTTTTGCTTTTTCTGCTGAAGCAAGCGCATTTTCTATAGACTGCTCACGCTCATGGATAGAGCTTAAAATTGGCTTCCAGGCAAACTTCGCCAGAACAACCAAAAGCAGGATAAAAGCCAGCGCCGACCAAACTACGAAACCGAGGTGGTGATTAAGTATACCCTCAAATAATTCTCCCATTTTTCTATTTGATTTTTGTCTTTTCGTTCAAAATAAGGGGCCGGAAAAATAACCAATCGTTAATTGTCCGGCCCATTTTCAGACCGAAGTCTTTCCCTTACTGAGGATTGTTACCCAATAAGGCAACTACCACACCGAACAGGGCAACACCTTCTACAAGCGCTGCTGCGATGATCATAGCTGTTTGAATTTTTGAAGCAGCCTCTGGCTGACGTGCAATACCTTCCATTGCCTTACCACCAACCTGACCGATACCAATACCAGCACCGATTACTGCTAAACCTGCACCTAATGCAGCTATTGAACCTACCATAATGATTATTATTTATATAGTTAAAATTGTATTATTAATGATGATGCTCATCCACCGCTGTCCCTATAAATAAAGCTGTAAGCATCGTAAAGATGAATGCCTGCAGAAATGCTACCAGCAATTCCAGAACATCCATAAAAAGAACAAACGCTACAGAAACCGGGGCAATAGCCAGGGATTTAAAGATGAAGATCAGAGAGATCAAACTCAGCACAATGATGTGGCCGGCAGAAATATTCGCATACAAACGAATCATTAATGCAAACGGCTTTGAAATAACACCGATTATCTCAACCGGGATCATGATCGGATAAAGCCACAAAGGCACATCTGGCAGAAGAATGTGTTTCCAGTAGTATTTATTGCCGCTGAAATTAACCACCAGCAGAACTATAAATGCCAGCAGGAAGGTCATAAATATATTTCCCGTAACGTTTGCTCCACCAGGGAATACCGGCAGCAGTCCGAGAAGATTATTAATAAAAATAAAGAAGAATAATGTAAGAAGTAACGGCATGTACTTACCATACTTATACCCTATATTAGGAATAGCGATATCATCACGGACAAACAAGATCACCGGCTCAATAAACGACTGGAAACCCTTCGGCGCTTTTCCTTCCCTCTTCTTATAAGAAGAAGAAACAGATGTAAAGACCAGGATCAGAATGATCACAGCTATCCACAATGCCGCAACGTTCTTTGTAACCGAGAAATCATAAACATGAGAAGAAGCTTCCTTGTCTACGTTTCCTGAAGCATCTACAGCAAAGATCTTATCTTCGATCAGCTTATAGGTATAGTATTTACCCTGATAAGCTTCTTCCCCATGATGAAATTCTGATGCCGAAAAACATTCAAGCCCTTTGTCCGTAATAAGAATGATCGGCAAAGGGAGAGACGTATGCCCCCATAAATGCCAGTAATGAGAATCAGCAATGTGTTCCATAATCGCTGAAGTCGGGTCGAATTTCTCTTCACCATGATTGCCTTCAGCATGTTCAGCCCCAGGTATCTGGGCATCGCTTTTTAACGTCGGCGAAAGAGTGGTATCACCAGCATGATGCTGAGCTTTTATAACTGTAACATTAAGCAGAATAAAAAAAAGAGCGAGAACCGCACTTATCCCTGTTTTTCTTAGTTTTAAAGTATCGCTAAAATCCATTTAATGCGTGATTATTCCGATTTATTTGGGTGGCGCAAGTTAGTTAACAATGCCCATATTTCAAAGGCACTAAAAAAGAAATATATAGAAATAAAATCAATGACGAAGATCACTTTATCCACATTTATTTTAGTGAGATAAATCAATGCAAACGTCATACTCATCAGTAGTTTTACAATGAGCGAACCCAGTATGGTGTACACAGAAAACTCCCCGCCTTTCCTGATCCCAATCCATGAAACGATAAAAGCACTATACGTAAGCACGGCCAGTACGCCGAAAACTACCCAGAACTTTGGTATCAGGATCGTGCTGCCCGCTACACCATTTAGAACAAAAGCCAGCGTTCCAAGGCAGGCCACATAAATACTGAAGAAAATAGTAAACCGAAGAGGAGTCAAGGCTGATTTTTTTTAATAGACCGGATAACAAGATATAAAGATGCTAAAACACCCGCGAGGCTGAAGAAAGCGGTATACAAGGGAGTACTGGTGTGCTGAGAAGCGTCAATCTTATACCCGATAAACGCGAAAATGCCTATTACCGCAATCATTTGAAAGCCTATACCGGTATAATAGGCATAGCTGTTCATAGCCCTCTTTCCGCGGTTCAGCTCTTCTTTTTCCTTATCCGTTCCCTTATTTTCAGACATACCGTTCAACTAGCTCGATCGGCAAAGTTAGAAATTAAAACAAAGAACCTGCTGATTTAAAGGCAAAAGGTTGATTTATCCCGGACACTGCCGTAACTTTATAAAGCAGGTATAACCTTCAGATCCGGGGTAACCGGCGTAAGAAGAAAGTCCGCAAATAAAAATTTTAACAAAATCGTAAACATTCGGGTAATTTTACGTAGAAGAGAAAACCGGCGGCAGAAGTGCTTTTTTTAAATATACTTTTGACGGGTAATTTTTAAGTA
>JBQGEO010000476.1:0-12715 GCA_052039655.1 Pararcticibacter sp. | reverse complement strand
CTTCCCGACGAAATTGAGAACTATACTCACCGAAGCGGACGTACTGCCCGTGCAGGGAAATCTGGTGTCTCCATCTCTATTGTCAATGCGAAAGAGCTCGGAAAGATCCGGCAGATTGAGCGCGTCATCGGCAAGAAGTTTACGAAAGTAGAAGTTCCGGGAGGTTTCGACGTTTGTGAAAAACAACTTTTTGCTTTAGTGCACCGCGTGCACCAGGTAGAGGTAAACGAGACGCAAATGGAGCCCTATATCGCCCGTATTATGGATGAGTTTGCGGAGATGGATAAGGAAGAGATCATCAAGCGTTTTGCTTCACTTGAATTTAACCGTTTCCTTGAATATTATAAGCACGCTCCTGATCTTAATGCGCCGGTAGGTGAAGAAAGAGGAGGAGTACGTACAGAGCGCTTTGCCAGAACATCTTCAAGAGGAGAATATACCCGCCTGTTCATTAACCTTGGATCGGTAGATGAATTTACCCGGGGAGACATGCTTGGCTTTATCTGCAATAACGGAAAGATAAGCGGAAAGTCGATCGGAAAAATTGACCTGAAAGGTGTTTATACTTTCTTTGAAGTTGAGAATGCACAAACAGATCATCTTCTTCAGAATTTCAAATCTGTTGATTTTAACGGACGGAACGTAAGAGTAGAAGTGGCCGGTGACCGCGATGGCGGAGGCGGACGCGAAAGAAGTGGCGGTGGTCGTCGCGAGGGAGGCCGTGGTGAACGTGGAAGCGGATTCCGCGATTTCTCAGGCAACCGCAGAGATCGTAGCGATCGCGGTGGAGACCGTGGTCATGGAAGATCAGGCGGAGACCATGAACGCCGCAAGCGCTGGTAAAAGAAGCAATTAACATTTGGTATTTAGCTTTTAGCTTGCGGGAGTCTTCCTGATAAGCTAAAAGCTAAACGCCGGATGTATGCTTAATCATTTTCCAGGTATACCCGATGTCCCATGTCATTTTCATAAAACTGCCTGTCGTACATATCCAGGTACACGGGTTCGCCATTAGGCCCCTTTACGTTATGCAACAGGCGATCCTTAATTTGGTTGCCATATTCCACTAAACGATTTCCTAATCCTCTGGCCGAATCAATCAAACCATCGGCAAGACGGGTACCATCTTTTCTCTTGTACATAAGGGCAACAATTGCAGCAGCTGCCGCCCCGGCGCCAACGCCTAAAACTACTAACTTCTTCATAGTGACATTGTTTAAAGTGTATTTATTGCCTGAAAACCCCGTATGGGGCGTTTAAAAAGGTAACAAATAAAAGAAGCGGAAGTTTTTGTAAATCAGGACAGCTGGTCTGCAAGGAGCCTCATCTCGATATGCGGAGAATGCTTTTCGTAGAGGATAGCATATACCGCCCGGCAAATAGGCATATTTACTTTGTGGATCTTGTTGATCTGGTGAAGGGAGTTCGAAGCGTAAAAGCCTTCAGCAACCATATTCATTTCAAGCTGAGCCGATTTAACCGTATAGCCTTTTCCTATCATGTTCCCAAACAGCCTGTTCCGGCTGAACTGAGAATAAGCCGTAACCAAAAGGTCTCCGAGATAGGCAGATTCTTTTATGTCGCGATCAATAGGATGTACGGCATTTACAAACCGCATGATTTCCCTGATGGCATTGGATATCAGAACAGACTGGAAATTATCACCATACCCCAGTCCATTGCAAATGCCGCTGGCTACTGCATAGATGTTTTTCAATACCGCTGCGTATTCAGTACCATATATATCATCTGATACATTTGTTTTGATATAACGCGTATTGATCAGGGACGCAAACCAGGTTGCAAGTTCCGGATCTGCCGAAGCTATGGTGAGATAGGAGAGCTTTTCAAGAGCCACTTCTTCAGCATGGCAGGGGCCGCTTAACACTACAATGTCCTTAAGGGGGATATCATATTTCTTATTCATGAATTCTCCGATGATCATGTGGTCCTCCGGGACGAAACCCTTGATGGCTGAGATGATCTTCTTACCTTTAAATATCCCGTCTGGTGCCTTGTTCAGCACGTCCGGCAGGAATGCTGCCGGGACGTTCAGCAATACCATATTCGCCTGAGAAAGCATTTCTTCGAGGTTGTTGCTGATGTTTTCAGCCGGAACCCTTATTTCTACAGAGCTTAAATAGTTCGGATTGTGCCCATACTGCCTGAGGTGCGATATCGATTCTTCGTTTCTCATCCACCAAAAAACCTCTTTATCAGTACGGTTGTCCAGCAACATCTTAATATTTGCCGTCGCCCAACTTCCTCCGCCTATAACTGCTACTTTCGCTGTTTGCTCCATAAAATAAAAATCCCGGTATTTACCGGGACAAGTTTAATGAATTTTTTAGTTAGTTCTGAGGCCAGAGGCCAGATATGAGATATGTTATCTAAATCTCATATCTGTATTACCTGTTACTTCTTGTCTCCTTCGAATAATTTATCCTTACTTACTTTCTCAACCCTGGCACCATCCTTAAGTGTTTTGGAGATGGCTGTAAAAGGGCCTGAAACAACCTCTTCGCCTTCTTTAAGACCTGAAAGAACCTGTATGTATGTATCGTTCTGGATACCGGTCTTAACGATCACCTGTTTTACAGTACCGTCGGTCTGATAAACGAAGACACATTCTTTTACAGGAGCCTTTTCCGCTGCTTTGGTTTTCTTCTCGCTGTTTGACTTATTCTTTTCGGGTTCTTCCTTTTTTTCATCCCTGGTAGTCACAGACTGGATCGGAACGGAAAGGCCTGAAGCTACCTCTGTATGAATATCAACCGTGGCTGATAAACCGGGTCTGAAAGGCGACTGGTTTTTATCGTTGGTCCTCAAAAGGGCAGTATATGATTCCGGAAGGATCCTTACTTTAACAGTGAAATTTGTCACCTGGTCGGCACTCGTTCCTGCGACATTCGCAGAGCTGGCTATTTCTGTTACTGATCCCCTGAATTTTTTACCCTGAAAGGCATCCACTTCAATCTCGGCAGGGTCACCTAAAGAAACCCTGTTGATATCGTTTTCATTTACGTCTACGTTGACCTCCATTGTGTTCAGGTTGGCCAGCCGCATAATCTCGGTACCCGCCATTTGGGCAGTTCCCACAACCCGTTCGCCCAATTCAACAGAAAGCTTTGAAACAACTCCGTCAACAGGTGCATAAATGGTAGTACGGGCCAGGTTGTCGGCTGCCTCTTTTACCACTGCTTCTGATTGAGCTACTCCGTATTTTGAACCGATAATATTCTGGCGAAGCCCTTCAAGGTTGGCTTTTGCGCTCAGGTACTGCGCTTGTGCAGCGTCGTATTCAGCAGCCGAAAGGACCTTCTTTTTGAATAGTTCTTCACTTCTTTTGTAACTCGCCTCGGTGTTTTTAAAATTTGCTTCTGCTTGTTTCAGTTGTTGCTGGGCAGAGGCTAAAGTGGCTTTTTGGGTATTCAGCGAAGCTACGGTCCGGTTATAGCCCGACTCAAGAATGTCAGGGCGGATCTTACATAATAACTGGCCTTTCTTCACTACATCTCCCTCTTTGATGGCCAGCTCCACAATTTCCCCTGAGACTTCAGAGCTTAATTTTACCTCTGTCTCCGGCTGTACCTTACCACTGGCAGATACCGTTTCGGTAATTGTCCGCTTCTGTACTTTTTCGGTCGCTATTTGAATTTTATCCCCGTTTCCAAACCATCCTAACTTACTTCCAGCTATTGCAATAATAATCAGTATGATCGCTCCGATGATCAGGTATTTTAACGTATTCTTTTTCTTTTGCTTTGCCATTTGATTGAATATATATTAGAAGGTCAGAGGGTTTCCTAAATAAAAATCGATGATTTTATTCCTGAATATCAGGTTGTAACGCGCCTGTATTAAACTGAATTCTTTCTGGTTGAGGTCAGTTTGAGCCTGGTTGAAGTCCAGGGAATTCACAAGCCCCACACTATAGCGTTGCTGGATAGCGTTGAACGCATCTTTAGAAGATTCGTATGCACTAGTTGCCGAGTTAAAATTGCTTTCCGCTGCACGGAGGTCTGTTACTGCCTGGTAGATTATTTTATTGAAACTGTTCTTTGCAAGTTGCTCAGAAAGTTGTGCATTCTGGTAATTTATTTTTGCTTTCCTTACATTGATTCTTGATGAAAGCCCATTGAAAACAGGAATAGACAAATTAAGCCCTATAGCTTGTCTAAGGTTGTCATTAATCTGATCGCTAAAAGGAGCCCTGACGAGTTTCATATCCGCGTTCAAATATTCCCGTGATGAGTAGCTGGATCCCATGCTCGCACCGAATGTGAGTCTCGGATATAAGTCCGCCTTAGCAACGCTCAAAGCTTTGTAAGCTGCAAGAGTCCTGTTTTTTGCAAGGGAAATGTCAGGATAATTTTCTGATGCCTTATTGTACACATCTGAAGCAGCATATTTGCTGTTTACATCTCCAATCTGGTCAACTAAGGGTTTTACCACCTCAAATTTATTCCCCGGATCACGTTCCATTAGCTGAGCAAGATTCAGATAGGATATATCCAGTTGATTCTGCGCATTCGTTACATTCAGTTCGGCAGTGGCCATCTGAGCCTTAGCCTGAGATAGATCTGCAAGAGTCTTGCTCCCTACGTCAAATTGTTTTTGTTCACGGTCCAACTGCAATTTCGCCAGCTCTAACTGCTGACGGGCGGCAGCCAGCACGTCTTCATTGCTCAGGATCTGTAAGTAGGTTGTTACAACCGTTAAGGAAAGGTCGTTCTGTATTTTCCTCGTATTGCTCTTATCTGCTTCAAGCTGGTACTTATACTGTGAGATCTGGTGCCATAAACGGAAACCCTGGAATATAGGAAATGAGCTGCTTACGACGCCGCTGGCGTTAACAAATTGCTGATTAACTATTTCGTAAGTAACCGGGTCGGGATTTCGGCCAAAGTTGACATCCAGACTCGAGGATGCACTCAGTGTCGGATAAAAATAAAGCTTACTCTGTTTCAAGTTCTCATCGCTCAGTGCTTCACTTAGCTTTGATTGTTTAATCTGTAGGTTATTCTGAAGCGTGAGCTCTACCGCCTGCTGAAGTGTTATTCTCTCCTGAGCTTTTGTGCCAAATACCGTAAAGATCAACAGAAGCGCAATTGCTTTTCCTTTCACCTGCGCTGATAAAGTATTTTTGAAGATCATTCCTCTAAAGTAATTATTTTGTAGTATTGTACTCAATTTTAATTCTATTATCATGTATTTAATTAAGACTCCTTTCTGGTTAAGGTTACTTTACCCAACTCTTACCTGGAGGAAGCTTAACGATACAAAGACCATCTTTATAACATTTGACGACGGACCGATCCCCAATGTTACACCGTTTGTACTGAATTCTTTAAAAGAGTACAATGCAAAAGCAACTTTCTTCTGCATAGGCGATAATATACGAAAGCATCCTGACATATTCAGGCAGGTTGCAGAGGCGGGGCATGCTATCGGCAATCACACCTTTAATCATCTCAGGGGCTGGGACACGGATGATGATGTCTACGTTGATAATGCGCTTCAATGTCACCAGCTTGTAGCATCTCATTTGTTCAGGCCTCCCCATGGCAGGATTAAGAAATCACAGATCCGTAGATTACGTTCGGTAATACCAGACCTGGAGATCATTATGTGGGATGTTCTCAGCGGTGACTTTGACCAGCAGCTTAGTCCCGAGAAGTGTTTGAAGAACGTACTCCGAACTACCGAGCCGGGTTCTATCGTTGTTTTTCACGACAGTCTCAAAGCTTTCGACCGTCTTCAATATACACTTCCCAAAGCTTTAGCGGCCTGGAAGGAAAAAGGATACCAGTTCGGTACGCTATAGGGGGCCTGTGATAAGTTTTACGTTAATTCATACCCCCTTTATCTTATCACTTACAACTTACCACTTATAACTTCTAACCCTTTCTAATCCTGTATTTAGAATTTTTCCAAATAAAAATTGACAAAAGTGATCCCGGTCATTTTTTAGTATTTTTTGTATTTTCGCATGAACTATAACTCCTGTAGAGAGTTAAATTATTGGAACACCTTAAAAATCACAAAATAATGGCGTTTGATATAGAAATGATAAGAAAGGTTTACAGCAATCTTGCCGGGCGTGTTGACGCTGCCAGGAAAGTTGTTGGAAAGCCCCTGACACTTACTGAGAAAATCCTTTATTCCCATTTATGGGATGGCGATGCAACCGAAGCTTATAAGAGAGGCTCGTCTTATGTGGATTTCGCTCCCGACCGTGTTGCCATGCAGGATGCAACCGCGCAAATGGCGCTATTGCAGTTCATGCAGGCAGGGAGACCACAGGTTGCTGTTCCGTCGACTGTACACTGTGATCACCTTATTCAGGCGAAGGTAGGTGCTGTTCAGGATTTGGAAACTGCCGCAAATACCAATAAAGAAGTTTATGATTTTCTTTCATCCGTTTGTAATAAATATGGTTTAGGCTTTTGGAAACCCGGAGCCGGGATCATTCACCAGGTAGTACTTGAAAACTATGCATTTCCGGGTGGAATGATGATCGGTACCGACTCGCATACGCCTAATGCCGGCGGACTGGGAATGATCGCAATCGGAGTGGGTGGTGCTGATGCCTGCGACGTGATGGCCGGTTTTGCCTGGGAGCTGAAGTTCCCGAAACTGATCGGTGTGAAGCTGACAGGTAAGATGTCCGGATGGACAGCCCCTAAAGATGTGATCCTGAAGGTGGCAGGAGTGCTGACCGTAAAAGGCGGAACTGGCTGTATTGTGGAGTACTTTGGAGAAGGTACCCGTTCCATGTCGGCTACCGGTAAAGCTACTATCTGTAATATGGGAGCTGAGATCGGTGCCACTACATCCATCTTCGGTTACGACGAGAAGGCTGAAGCTTACCTGAGAGGCACAGGCCGCGCTGATATCGCAGATCTTGCCAATGAAGTAAGCAGCTACTTGACAGGAGATGAGGAAGTTTATGCGAATCCTGAACAATATTTCGACCAGGTGATTGAAATTAACCTGTCTGAGCTGGAGCCTCATGTTAACGGACCTTTCACCCCCGACCTGGCATGGCCGATCTCTAAATTTGGCCAGGCTGTAAAAGAACACAACTGGCCGGCTAAGCTGGAAGTTGGTTTGATCGGGTCATGTACCAATTCATCGTACGAAGATATTACCAGGGCAGCTTCAGTTGCACAGCAGGCGGTAGATAAACATCTGACAGCAAAATCCGAGTATACCGTAACTCCAGGATCTGAGCTTGTCCGCTATACTGTGGAGCGTGACGGATATCTGGATACCTTCCAGAAAATAGGAGGCGTTGTGCTGGCAAACGCATGTGGCCCGTGTATCGGGCAATGGGCTCGCCACACGGATGATCCTACCCGTAAAAATTCTATTATCACCTCATTCAACAGGAACTTCGCGAAGCGTAATGACGGTAACCCTAATACGCACTCCTTTGTTGCCTCTCCTGAAATTGTAACGGCGTTATCTATAGCGGGAGATCTTACCTTTAACCCGCTCACCGATACCCTGACCAATGAACGGGGCGAGCAGGTAAAACTGGATGAACCGACTGGCCTGGAAATGCCGGAAAGAGGATATGCTGTAGAAGATGCAGGATATCAGGCTCCGGCGGAAGATGGTAGCGGTGTGCAGGTAATTGTTGATCCTCAGTCCAGCCGCCTTCAGTTATTGGCTCCGTTCTCCGCATGGGAAGGTACCGACCTTCACGGTCTGCGATTGCTGATTAAGGCAAAAGGAAAGTGTACAACAGATCACATTTCGATGGCCGGCCCGTGGCTTAAATTCAGAGGTCATCTCGACAATATCTCCAACAATATGCTTATCGGTGCTGTCAATTACTTCAATGACAATACAGATAATGTTAAAAACCAGCTTACAGGCGAATATGGCCCTGTCCCTGCTACTCAGCGTGCATATAAGGCTGCCGGTGTAGGAACAGTAGTGGTAGGTGATGAGAACTATGGCGAAGGTTCATCCCGTGAACACGCAGCAATGGAACCACGTCACCTGGGTGTAAGAGTTATTCTGGTAAAATCATTTGCCCGTATCCACGAGACCAACCTGAAGAAGCAGGGGATGCTTGCTATCACCTTTGCTGACCCTAATGATTATACCAAGATCCAGGAGGATGATACCATTGATATCGAAGGATTAACATCTTTCGTTCCGGGCAGCCAGTTAAAGGTTGTTCTTCATCATGCAGACGGATCATCTGACTCCTTTGCGGTAAATCACACTTATAATGAGCAGCAGATCGAATGGTTCAAGGCTGGTGCGGCACTGAATATCATTAAGATGAAGCAGCAGGCATAAGGCTTAAAGGAACATAACAATAAAGCGAAGCCGTCTCAAAAGTTAGATTTGAGGCGGTTTCTTTTTTCCGGGACGTTAAATGAGAAAAGACCGGCAGTGGACTTCTTTGTTCCCATACCCTTATTTACAAGAATGCTTTTAAAACAGAAAGAAGCTTGAATAAATAGGTTCTTCTATTTGGAATTGATCTAAATAAATTTATTTTTGCAGCAGTAAAAAAAAGCCACACGGTTCGGACCCGTATGGCTGCCGGTTTCCCGGGCTACTTTTAATTGGAGTTAAAAAGTGATGCAAATTAACAAATTTTTGCTGACAGGGGTATTGTGCGCCCTCGTATTTTCGATAAAGTCTCAAGCTCAGAATCTGAGTGGGTTTGTGAAAAGTAACCGGGGCGAATCCGTTCCTGCCGCTACTGTCAGACTTCAAAATTCTTCTCTCTGGACCATTTCTGATCACGACGGTCATTACCGCATTAAGAACATTAAACCCGACACTTACATCCTGATGATTAAGGCTATTGGCTTTAAAACGCAGGAAAAGGAGGTGTCCATTGAATCCGGGAAGGAAACGACGCTTAATGTTACACTTTCCGAAAGTACAGAGCAGATGGAAACCGTAACCGTTACAGGAAGGACGATAGCTCAGGAAACAAACAGGCAAGCCTTTAATGTTACAGCTGTTGATGCCAGGAAATTATATAATACCACGCTTGATATTTCATCTGCTTTAGACCGGGTAGCCGGAGTCAGGGTCCGTGAGTCGGGCGGTGTGGGGTCGAATTTTAACCTCTCCCTCAACGGGTTTTCCGGTAATCACATCCGTTACTTTATTGACGGAATTCCGATGGATAATTTTGGGTCGTCTTTCCAGATTAACAATATTCCGATCAATGTAGCCGACCGCGTAGAGGTTTACAAAGGCGTGGTGCCTATGTGGCTCGGATCGGACGCTTTGGGAGGCGCTGTCAATATCGTCACAAGCGACCGTTACAGAAATTATGTGGATGCATCTTATTCTTACGGTTCTTTTAACACACACCGGAGTGTCGTCAATGCTGCTGTTACTTCAGAAAACGGCTTTACTGTTCAGCTGAATGCTTTTCAAAACTATTCGGACAATGATTATAAAGTGAAAGTCGAGGCCTGGGATATCTACACCGGAGCCTTTTCTCCGGCAGCCAGATTAAGAAGGTTCCATGATACTTACCATAATGAGACCCTGATAGCCAATATAGGAGTTGTGGATAAGCCCTATGCCGATAAATTATTACTTGGGATCACCCTGGGGCAGAATTATAAAGAGATTCAGACGGGAGCCCGCATGGAGGCAGTATTTGGTGGCCGCCATCGCCGGGGGAACATCATCATGCCTTCTCTGAAATATAAAAAGACGAATATCGCAAAGGGACTGGACCTGACAATCAATGCCAATTATAACTTAGGCACAGAACGGAATATCGATACACTCAACGGGAATTTTGACTGGTATGGCTCTTTTAAACCCCTGGGTGCAAATGGAGAATCCGGAAGGACTCTTTCCAAATATAAGAATAATAATGGACTGGCTACCGCGATGCTGAATTACCGGATCAGTGAGACTCAGTCAATTGCCCTTAGCAATGTGTTTTCTACTTTCAACCGGAAGGGCCGTGATGCTGCCAATCCTGCTAACGATGCGTTTCAGGGAAAGAAGAAGACTGATAAAAACGTACTCGGACTGGGTTATAGTATTGACATCAGGGATAAATGGAGCGCGACTATCTTTGGTAAGTACATCTACCAGAACAGCATTAATGAGGGAAAAACCGCTGGTAATTCTACTATGAATAAGATCGGCTATGGAACTGCCGTCACGTATTTTGTTACTCCAAATCTCCAGCTTAAATCGTCTTATGAGCTGACTAACCGGATGCCTGAAGCGAACGAGATCTTCGGTGATGTGGAAAATCAGACGGCAAACCCTGGTCTCAGGCCGGAAAAGAGCAATAACCTGAACCTCGGTGCGGGTTATGGTTTCTCTGTTAATAGTAACAATAATTTTTATGTTGCTGCCGGTGCAGTGTACCGCCGCTCGGATGATTTTATCTATAATCGTTTGGATATTAACCAGGCGAGACTGATTGCAGATAACCGTGAGGGAGTTAGTACCTGGGGCGGAGATGCCGAGGTTAGGTACTCTTATAAAGACTGGTTGTTGGCAGGCACAACAGTGACCTACCAGTTTCTCCGGAACCTGCAGAAGTATGAGCCGGAGTATACTGGTGTAAGCCCATTATACAGGGATCAGATGCCTAATATTCCCTACTTTTTCGGGAACGGTGATGTTTCAGTCTCTCTTAAGAACGTGGGAAGAAAAAATAATAACCTCACAATCGGGTATAACCTTCTTTATGTTCATGCATTCTGGTTATACTGGCCAAGCCGTGGAGCAAAAGATGCTGATGCTGAGAAGCGCGAGGTCGCCCAGCAGCTAAGCCATGATGTCAACTTTGTATACAGCCTTGCAGGAGGGCGTTATAATGTGGCGCTGGAATGTAAAAACCTTACAAATGCGGATCTCTACGACAACTTTAGCTTGCAAAAGCCCGGCCGTGCCTTCTATCTGAATCTCCGATACTTCTTTAACAAAAACAATCATAATTAATATGAAAACAATTCTCCAAAAGACAGCTGCGGCGTTGGCCATGGCGATAGTGGTTAGTTCATGCTCAAAAGACGAAAATGAAACTACGGCAACCCGCGGCGACTTTATTCTGGCTGTGACGCCTGCTGCTTCCACCGGTGTAGCTGATTATCTGATAAATACTCCTCAGCTTGAATCAGGTAAAATATCTACTGAAGGAAACGGTATAGAGCAGGATGGTACTTACCGGTATTATGTTACCCATAACGGAAAGTTCTTCAGCATGCTCTACGGACAGCAAAATCCGGGCGCTGTAACCACCTATGAAAATATTAATGGAAAGCTGACAAAGAAGTCGAACTTCAGAACAGAAACCGTCCAGGCTTTCGCCCCTGTAAATGATGATCTGCTGCTGGTTAAGATTCCAAGAAGTATTGCTAATCCTCTGGCTAACTGGTATCGTGTCAATACAAACAGTTTGCTTATTGAAGGCGAAGGAACTGTCGACGTACATACACCCTCAAACAATGGTGAATCGGCATTCTTCAGCTGGATCAAGCAGGTGGGTAATAAAGTGTACGCTCCCTATTTCTCTATTGTAGCAAGCGGAGATGAAGTGTTTGGCACAAACCATCCCGACGGAGCATGGATTGCCGTTTATTCTTATCCCGGGATGCAGTTGGAAAAGGTCATCACCGACGACCGTACCAGTTTCATCGGACGCTATTTTACAGACGGCCTTGCTGTGGTAGAAAACGGAGATGTTTACGCATTTTCTGCTTCGGTAGCTATTAAAAATAAAGTGCTGACATCTACAAAGTCATCGGCTATTACAAGGTTGAAAGCCGGTACAGACGAATTCGACCGCAGCTATTTCTTCGACTTCGAAGCGGCATCTGGCGGTATGAACATTACAAACTGGCTTTACATCGGCAATAATAATTTTATTGTGAACGCAACCACCAGGGCGGAAAAAGGAAACTACACGATTGGTAAAAATATAGGGATCGTAAACGTTGTTAACAAAACCTTTACTAAGGTCGATGGCCTGCCGCCTGTTGACCAGATCTACAGCATTACCAATAACAATTATACTCCTAAAGACGGCCGTTACGGATATATCGGCGTAAACCTGAAAGAAGGCTGGGGATACATCTATAAAATCGATGCTTCTACTCACACAGCTACCCAGGGATTAAAAGTTGAAGGGGGGATTATTACCGCCGTGCAATATCTGAAATCTAAGTAAAGAAATAATAACAGAACGATGATGCCGATTAAAGACCCATCTGTAGTGAAAAGCAGGGACAAAAGTTCAGTTTTCAAGAAAGTTAATAACTGGCTGCATTTATGGCTGGGATTAATCTCAGGTGTCATCGTTTTTATAGTTTGTATCACCGGCTGTATATGGGTGTTTAACGAAGAGATCACGGCACTGCTGGAGCCGGAAGCTAATATCGAATATCAGAACAAGCCTGTCCTGTCGCCGGCGCAGCTTTCTTCGATTGGAACCCGCTTATTTCCCGGTCAGGTAGCTTCATTTGCCTACTACAGGCAAGACCGCGCTATCGAGCTAACTCTTCAAAACCCTGCAGAGCGGGGAAGAAGAGCCGGCGGTACGCTTCTTAAGATCAATCCGTACACCGGCGAGGTGATAAGCACCACCGTCAGAAAGAAAGGAGATGTCGATTTCTTCCGGTTTATCATCAACGGGCACCGTTTTTTATGGCTTCCATATGAAGCCGGGAGGCTGATCGTCAACTACGGTACTTTG
>JBQGEO010000475.1:0-1604 GCA_052039655.1 Pararcticibacter sp. | reverse complement strand
GTGTAAGTGGTAACCTCTGCATCAAATTCCCGTGGCCGGGAATGCTCAGAACAACTTATGGTGACCATGAACGCTGCCGGAACACGTACTTCTCAGCTTATCCGGATATGTATTTCACGGGTGACGGATGTCTGAGAGACGATGATGGATTCTACCGTATTACCGGGCGGGTTGATGACGTTTTAAATGTTTCCGGGCACCGTATTGGTACTGCAGAGGTTGAAAATGCTATCAATATGCACGCCGACGTAGTCGAGAGTGCTGTGGTGGGCTATCCTCATGCGATAAAAGGCCAGGGAATTTATGCTTATGTAATCCTGGGGAGCTCTTTGCATAACGAGGCGGAGCTTGTTCAGAAAGATATTCTAAAAACGGTTACCCGGATCATCGGTGCCATTGCAAAGCCGGATAAGATTCAGTTTGTTACGGGGCTGCCCAAAACCAGGTCGGGAAAGATTATGCGCCGTATCCTGAGGAAAATAGCGGAAGGGGACACTTCTAACCTGGGAGATACGAGCACACTTCTGGATCCGGGGGTAGTGGAAGAGATCAGGTCGGGGGCGCTGGTATAATAGTCGATATCTGAAACAAGATGTTGTTCCTGTTGTTATCTAAACAGAACAAATTTAGATATCTATACTATGGACAAGTTAGAATTGAAAGGAAGCTGGAACGAGCTTAAAGGAAAGGTTAAACAGGCGTATGGTGATTTAACCGACGATGATTTGATATATGAAGAAGGAAAAGAGGATGAACTCTATGGACGTCTTCAGAACAAGACAGGCAAGACCCGCGATGAAGTGGTCAAATGGCTTAGAGGTTTATAAAAAAAGCGGCGAAAGCCGCTTTTTTTATGCAATTATTTTCTTTAACAGCCATAAAGAACATTCAACTTTCTTTTCAGTCTTGTTGCAAGTGCGCTTTACAAATGTTCTTATTTAATCGCTGTTGGAGCTATCTTAATAAACCTGGCAGAATCTGATTGGAAATAATCGTTCATAGTAACTTTCCCGTCAGGGGTTTTCATGGCAATTTCTCCATCAACTTTTATCAGGTCACCCACCTTTAGCTTCGAGGCCGCATCTTTCACTTCGGGACTTACCGGCATGACGAATTTAACATTATAGCCGGTGGTATCCTTAGGAGCCGGTACTTTTAAATCAAGACCCTGGTCGCTGATATTTTCAACCCTGAAAGCCCAGTGTTTAAACGTGATATTATTTGCCACGTATTTTGCCATGTTGGTAATGATCCGGGCTTGTAACTCCTTCTGATGCTGAAAAATCTTGACAGTATCCTGTGCTCTTTTCAACCTCATGACAAAATCAGACTGAGTTCTCGGAACAGATGCTTTCTGGCCGCAGGCTATCAGAAACAACAGGCCTGCCAGGAATAAAATTGGTTTTCTTTTCATTTGATAATACTAGTTTATTCAACAAATCAAATAAAAAGAGTTGTGAATATCAAGCGTTTAAACACGCAAAAGGGGGTATTGGTTATGGGGTATGAGTTATGAATGATGAATTGGAGAGTGATGAATTGGAGAGTGATGAATTATGGATTATGAATGATGAGTTGGAAATGAGTGATGAACGATGAGTTGT
>JBQGEO010000474.1:0-7961 GCA_052039655.1 Pararcticibacter sp. | reverse complement strand
TCAGCCTGATTTTAGTATCTGTGCTCTTTGCGGCTACCAGATTTTATCTTTATGTTGCTTGTAAAAGAACTTTGTTATTCAAAGTAAATAATAAAAAATGATAACGTCAACAGGAAAAGTGAATTTTTGTGGGCAGGAATTTTCAGAGGCTATATTTCTCTGGCAGCAGAACTCCTGATCCAGCCTGAATTGCCATTGGGAAGCTTGATCTTCATCCAGTCACCTTCTTTTCCGGTGATAGCTACTTTTGAACCGCTATGAATAACGAACACTGCTTTGGAAGCATTGTCTGGTTCACTTTTAGCTGTTACAGAACCGCTGAAAATAATGGCTTCACGCTGTACTGAGAAGTAATGCGCCTGCCGGTTTGCCATAAAAAGGGTAGTGACTGCGAAAAGCAGCAGGAAAACACCCGGAAAGAAGGAGGCCTTCTTTAAAGAGACTGAGCCGGCAAATAAGTAAAAGATGAGACTAGTGCATCCGAGGATGAGGAATACAATACTTAAGACTGCCAGTGTGTTAAGGGAAAAGAGTAGAATAAATCCGCGCCACCAGCGAAAGATGAAGAATTCGGGAACGGCTTCCATCTTATCGGTAGTCCTGAGATTTGCTACCTGGATATTGAAGCTGATGTCTTCATCGCCGGGATCAAGCTTATGCGCCTTCTCATAATAGAGCAGGGCAGAGGGGATGTCGCCAGTACGGTAGAAGGCGTTGCCGAGGTTATAGTAAAGAGACGCGGAGCGATGCCCGGACTGAACGACCTTTAGCCAGGTGTCTGCGGCTTCCTTGTACCTGCTTTTGGCGAACAGATCGTTTCCTCTGGCAAAAAGTTGTTCACTGTTGTCATTTGCAAGCACGGGAGACAATTGCCAGAAGCAGAGCAGGAAAAAAAGGATTCTGGCTATTCTATAAGTTACTTTCAATTGCATAGATCGTTCTTTTTGCTTTTTCAAATACTTCCTTCGCTGAAATTCCGGTGATGGGAGCGAAGCGGGCCATTTCACAGAGGCTGAGGGTTTCGGTTAGCTGACTGATCGTTTCTTCTTTCACGTTCTGCAATCGCAGAGCCGCTGCAATTTTCTCTTTGCTGAGGTCGGAATAAGCGATATTCAACTTGTCGCTGAGATACCCGTAAAGTCCTTTGAATATGTCTTCGTAGAACTCTTTGTCGCGATTGGCATTGAGCTGTTTTTCGGCATTTGCCAGGTGCTTCGCAGCTAGTTTTGCTGCTTTCCTGCTTTTAACGAGGACCGGATCTGCATTATTCTTCCGGTGCCAGTTTCTGTACCAGAGGGCGCAGGTGAACGTAAGAGGCCCCAGGAGCAGGAGTATATAGAACAGGAACGAACCATAGAATTCTTCCCCCTCCTTGTAGAGTTCGGGATCGCCGGTTTTAATGTACCGGATATCTTTGTTTAACAGCTTAACGTCTTGTTTATCCGCAGAAGTGTATACCTGGTTGTCTGCCGGATTCCCTTTATTGACCCTGACCGGAAAAGAGGGGGTACTGATTGTGACATATTTTCCGGTGGAGGGATTGAAATAAGAGAAGTGCTGAGCTTCTATCGCATAGTCACCCTCATGCCTGGGGATCAGCAAATAATTATAGCTTCTGCTGCCCGAGACACCAGATTCCTGAACTGAAATAGCATCGGTGATTTTGGGATCATATTTCTCGAAGTCGGGCGGAAAACCGATGAGGGGAGCTTTTAATAATTTCAGGTTTCCTGATCCGCTGATCTTAAAGCTGTAATTCAGTGCTTCGTTGGCTTTCAGTTCTTTTTTATCAGCGGAGGCCGCTATGGTGAAGTTTCCTACTGCTCCTGTGAAATCCTGTGGTTTCCCTGCTTCGGGAAGAGGTTTTACATGGATGGTCAGGGGGAGGCTTTTGACCTTGTATTTTACATCCTCGTAGGTTCCGAAGAACTCGTCCATAAGGCTCCTGGCGGGCGCAGCCTGCCTAACCACAAATGTCATGTGCAGGGGGTCGATAGTCAGGTTTCCGGCGTGATCAGAAAAGAGGATGGTTTTCTTTACCGTTGCAACGTGATATTTCTGTCCCTTATAGGTCTCAGTTGTCCATTCTGCATTCTGGTTATCGGTTTTGACGTCTTCGCTCCAGAAGCCATTCAGGTCGGGCAGTTTGTCAACCTGGCTTGCGACGATGGATCCCCGGGTATAGAGTTTATAACTCACCGTTATCTGCTGTCCGTGGAAGACGTTTGTTTTATCTGCAACCGTGCGGAGGAAAATTGAATTGGACAATTTTGCCGGGCGGCTTTCAATAATGTCTTCATCCGGCGGAGCAGCCGGTGCCTGCTGCCTGCCCTGGGGTACCGGTCGTCCTTTTACTACCTTAATCTGCACCGCATTTGACCGGATGGCACGGCCGTTAACGGATATTGCTGCGGGTGCAATGGTATAAGTTCCTTCCTTTACCGGCATCAGGTAGTAACTATAGGAGGTGCTTGACGACATATTACCGTTGATGGACGTCATGCTTGATGAAACGTTTGGTCCCGCTAATACCTGGAAGCCCCTGAAATCAGGAGGAGTGAAGTTGTCTGCATTACTGTTTACGGAGAATGAAACTTCGAATTCTTCGCCTGTTCCCACTGTCGTTTTACTGGCCGAAGCAGTGAACCTGACTCCCTGGGCAAAGGCCCCGGTGGTCATCAGTAATAAAAAAGAAAGTATGTAATGTCTGGCCATCATGGTCTTTTCACGGTTAAGCTACCAGTCTTTCGATATCGGACGCCGGGCACCTTTAAATTTTTTATCCTTCAGTTTGTCTTGTGTGCCTTGCTCCTGGTTATTCAGGGCTTCCAGCATTCTCTCTGCATCTTCCTTTGAAAGCTGGTCGGGACGGGGTTGCTGCTGATTGTTTTGCTGGTCCTTCTTCTTATCCTGATCCTGTTTGTTTGGGTCTTTATTCTGATCGTTCTTGTTCTTCTGATCTTTATCCTGCTGATCTTTTTTATCCTTGTCCTGTTTATTCTTATCCTGGTTTTTATTGTTCTGATTGTTCTTGTTCTGATTTTGCTGCTGCTGGTTTTTCAGAAGCTGTTGTGCATAGGCCAGGTTGTAGCGGGTCTGATCGTCTTTGGGATTATTAAGAAGAGCCTTTTTATACGCCTCAATGCTTTCCTGGATTTTCTTCGAAGAAAGAAGAGTGTTTCCGAGGTTATGATACGCCTGGGCTGCGACGTTCTTATCTTTGGAGGCCGAAGCAATTTTTTCAAACTGTCCGCCTGCTTCGGTGAACTTTTTTTGCTTGTAAAAGGCATCCCCGAGGTTGAAATTTCCTTCTACAGAATGGCCTTTCGCGAGGACAGATTTCCGGTAGCTGGCTTCTGCTTCTTTATATTTTTGCTGTTTATATAGTTCATTCCCCTTTACGACGTATTTTTTTTCTTTTTGTGCGAAAAGAAAGGAAGCCTGCAATACTAGGTAAGTAACTAAGATCAATCTCTTCATGGCTTTTTTACATCAAATAGTTTTAACCTGCTGATTCTTCTGTTTTTGCGGTAATGAATGAGAAAATCAACTACCAGCAGAAGAAACGCTAATGTGAGCATAATCTGAAAGCGGTCCTCAAAATCTTTGAACGATTTGGTACCGTATTCCCGACGCTGGATCTTAGCCGTTTCGTCCATGATGATGTTCATTCCGCTGTTGCTATTGGTGGCTCTGACATAGGCGCCACCTCCTGCTGAGGCTATCTGACGGCACATATCCTCGTTGAGCTTACTGACTACTGTGTGACCGGCGCTGTCGGTATGAAAACCGGATACTTTGCCATTTTTGTAAAGCGGAACCGGTGCTCCTTCTGCGGAACCAAGACCAATGACATGGACGGTTACATCCTTTTCTTTTGCCGAACCTGCTGCGGAAATAGCATCATCTTCATGATTTTCTCCGTCGGTCATGATGATCATGGCTTTGCCCATTCCGTCTTTGAAATCGAATGATTTCATCCCCATCCCGATGGCGGCGCCGATTGCGGTTCCCTGGGTCGGCACCATACTGGTGTTGATGGTATTGAGAAATAGCTTGGCTGCTGAGTAGTCGGTCGTGACCGGGAGCTGTACGTAAGCCTGTCCGGCGAATACGATGATGCCTATACGGTCGTCGTGAAGGTTATCTATCAGCTGTGAAATGGCCCTTTTGGCATTTTCAAGCCGGTTGGGTGCCAGATCTTGTGCCAGCATGCTGTTGGATACATCGAGCAGGATCATCAGGTCGGCACCTTTTCGTTTTACTTCCTCCATTTTAGTCCCGATCTGTGGATTGGCCAGACCGATAATGAGTATGATATAGGCACAGAGGAACAGCCCAAACTTGATCCGTGGTTTGGATGATGAGACTTCCGGCATTACCTGCCTGAATACTTTCCGTTCACCAAAGCTTGCCAGCGCCTTTTTTTTCCATCGGCTGGCCCTGAAAAACAGGAAAATCAAAAGAGGCACCAGCATGAGTGCCCAGAGAAATTCTATATGTTCGAATCGTAACATTATGTCAAAGCTCCTTTAAATACAGTATTTCTTAAAATAAATTCGAGCAGGAGGAGTACAGCTGCGAACAGGGCAAAGGGCCAGAATACCTCCGTCTTTTTACGATACTGGGTGACATCGATCTTTGCTTTTTCCATCCGGTCGATCTGTTCGTAGATTGCTTTCAGTTTTTCGTTGTTGGTCGCCCTGAAATATTTGCCTCCGGTGACTGAGGCAATTTTGCTGAGTGTTGCTTCATCGATCTGCACCGGCATCTTCTGGTAGGTGACACCACCGTAGGGTGAAGGGACAGGGTAAGGGGCATATCCATTTGTGCCGACGCCAACGGTATACACCCGGACATTGAAATGTTTGGCGATTTCGGCAGCTGTTAACGGCGGTATGGAGCCCGCATTGTTGGAGCCGTCGGTTAAAAGGATGACGACTTTACTTTTTGCTTCGCTGTCTTTCAGGCGGTTTACCGCAGTTGCCAAACCCATTCCTATAGCTGTTCCATCTTCTATCATTCCGAACTTTATCCCGCTGAACATATTAATGAGAACATCATGATCAATGGTGAGAGGGCATTGGGTAAAACTTTCGCCGCTGAAAACGACCAGACCGATACGGTCGCCGGGCCGGTCTTTTATAAAATCTATGGCAATGTTTTTTCCTGCTTCCAGGCGGTTGGGCTTAAAATCTTCTGCCAGCATACTCCCGGAAATGTCGGAGGCTATAATGATATCTATTCCTTCTGTGGTAGTATTCTGCCAGCTTAAAGACGTTTGAGGCCTTGCCAGTGCTATTATGAGAGCTGCCAGTGCCAGCAGCCTTAACATGACCAGGATATGTCTTAACCCGGGCTTTAGCTTCCTTACGGGCGATGAAAAGCTTTTCAGGGCAGGTACGCGGAGGTTGCCCTGGAACTCGCTTTCTTTCCAGATATACCAGGCAGCCAGCAAAGGAATACTCAGCAGGAGCCAGAAGAATCCGGGGGTGGCAAATTCGATATTCTTAAGAAAGTCCATGCGTGCTGTCTCCTTCTTTATTTTCGGGCGTTATGGCCTTTTTCTGGGTGTGAGTTACAAACATGACAGCATTGTCAAGGCTGCCTTCATTTTCGGCCGGAAGAGGTTTTTCTTTGGCGAATTTGACGAGGTCGGCCAGGGTCAGGATCTGACGGAGCTTATCGCGGTCGGTATCCTCCAGTCCGGAATGCCGGAGGCTCCTGAATATTTCTTCGCTGGTTTGTTCCATTGCTTTTATCCGGAACCTCTTTTCGAGATACTCTCTTACTATGCCGGTTAATTCGCTATGATATAGTTTTACCTGTTCCTGCTGCCATAGTTTCTTATTTCTCAGTTCTTCCAGTTTGTTTAATGCAAGTTCATGTTCAGGTAGTGCGGGAGCTTTTACTTCCTCCTGTTGTACCTGTTTCCGTGGCCGGTTTTTGAAATACCGGTAAAGGAAAAAGACGAGAATGATGAGAAAGAGAGGAAGGGCCACCCAATACCAGTTATCGCGAAGCCAGTCCAGGAACGTGTATTTTAAAGATAGCGGCTGCTTGATATCATAAAATGCTTTCGATGTATCTACCTGTACAGGCAGGACCTGAAGTGTAAGTTCCTTCGTGTTGAATTCGCCTGTTTTGGTATGGAAGGTGAATGCAGGAATGGTATAAGTGCCGGGTTCAAAAGATGTTACAGTGATATGCTGAGTGATGGTCTCTGTGCTGATGTCGTCTTTGGCAAAAGACGTATCTGCTTTCATACTGACGATCTGCACTTTCCCGATAGAATCTTTCAGGACCGGAAGCCTGACGCTGTCTTTAGCCGGGAAAGTGATGCTGAGATGAAGAGTGGTTTGATCGCCAAGCGGCATGGACACCTGATCAAGACGAGCGTTTACCCGCGTACTGGTTTGTGCATCAGCGGAAAAGCTGCCGGTGGTGAAAAGCAGGATTAAATACAGTGTGCCATAAAAAAAATATTTCCCCATTATCTGCGAGCCCCTCTTTGTTTAAAAAGTGTTACCAGTGGTTTAATATACTGCTCATGTGTGCCGATACTGGTGAAATCGACACCGGAGCGGCGAAACTGATTTCTGAGCTCCTCATTTCTGCGGAGTGCCTCTGCCCTGAAAGTGTTCCTGACTTCTTTGTCGCTGGTATTGATCCACTGGATCTGGCCTGTTTCTGCGTCCTGTACGGGGATCAACCCGAGATCAGGGAATTCTTCCTCGTGTTTGTCGTAGAGTTTCAGTGCAACTATATCATGTTTCTTATTGGCAATCCTAAGCTCCTGTTCGAATGAAGGACTCAGAAAGTCGGAGATAACAAATGCCGTACATCTTTTGCGGATGACACTTGTAAAGTACTTCAGCGCCTGAGCGACATTTGTTCCCTGATTTTCAGGCTGGAATGCCAGTAGCTCACGGATGATCATCAGGATATGGCTTCGTCCTTTCTTAGGAGGAATAAATTTCTCGATCTTATCGCTGAAAAAGATTACGCCTACCTTGTCGTTGTTTTGAATGGCAGAAAAGGCGAGCACTGCACATAGCTCGGTGGCGAGATTCTGCTTGAGCTGATTGATGGTTCCGAAGTTGCCTGAGCCGCTCACATCCATCAGCAGCATGACGGAGAGCTCCCGCTCTTCGTTGAACACTTTTACGAAGGGATGGTTAAAGCGGGCGGTGACATTCCAGTCGATCGTCCTGATCTCATCCCCAACCTGGTATTCCCTGACTTCACTAAACGCCATACCCCTGCCTTTGAAAGCAGACTGGTACTCGCCGGACAGCAGGTTGGTGCTTAATCCGCGGGTTTTAATTTCTATTTTTCTGACCTTACTCAGAAGGTCTTTGGTATCCTGGGACATAATGGGCAATTAGCTGTTAGCAATTGGCTGTCGGCTTTCGCAAATAGCCTTCATTTTTTAGCATTCAGCTTTCGGCAAAGGCTATCAGTTCCTGCAAAAAGTCGTATGCTTTGAATTTAACAGGAACTTTCACCTTTAAACTTTTTGCTTTGAGCTCTTTCATGGTACTTCTACCACATTGAGGATACCGGTGATGATATCTTCGGCTGTGACGTTCTCTGCTTCGGCTTCGTAGCTAAGGCCAATCCGGTGTCTGAGTACGTCGTGACAGATTGCACGCACGTCCTCGGGGATGACATAGCCTCTGCGTTTTATGAAGGCAAAGGCCTTGGCTGCGAGGGCAAGACTGATGCTGGCACGCGGAGAAGCACCGTAGGTGATCAGATTTTTGTAATCTGCCAGTTTATACTGATCGGGGAAGCGGGTGGCGAAGACGATGTCGATGATATACTGTTCGATCTTCTCATCCATGTAGACTTCTTTGACTACTTTTCGCGCTTTTATGATATCATCGGGACGAATGATGGGATTGGGTTTTAACATTCCCTGCGGTGCAATATTCGCCCGGACGATCCTTTTCTCTTCT